>DATMNJ010000001.1:0-11245 GCA_035569175.1 Thermoanaerobaculia bacterium
GGGCGAGGGTCTCGCCGGCCGCGCCTTCGCAAGACGGCGCCTCGCGTCCCGGGCGCGCGGTCCCGGGCTCATCCTCCGTGCCTCCGGGCGATCGCAAGGCCGAACCCGATGTGGAGCCCGCCAAAGCCCGCGGCCATGTACGCGGTTCCCCACGACGCCGGAGAGGACAGGGCGGCGCAGCCGAGGAGCATGCACAGAGCGCCCATGACGAGAACCGTTTTGACGGACATCGCGCCGCCCGTGACGACGGCGGTCCCGTAGAGGAGCAGCCACACGCCGGGCAGGAGCGGCACGAGGCCCGCGCGCTCGAGGGCGAGCGTGAGGACGGCCCCGGCGCCGAGGGGCGGCGTCAGCGTCAGGAGAAAGCGCCGAGCCGGTCCGGAGAAGAGCTCGGAGCCGCTGCGACGCGCCTTGCGGGCCATCGCCCAGACGCCGATCGCGATCGCGATGCAGGCCTCGGCGGCCCAGACGCCCAGCCATTCGGCAGGGGTCTTCGCCGCGAGGGAGAGCGCGGCGGCCGCGAGGGCCGTCCCTCCCATCGCCACGCCTCCGAGGCCCGGGACGGCGGTGAACGACGACGCGCGCTCCATCGTGGCGCGGATGAAGCGGATGTTGTCCGCGGCATGCGTCTCGAGCGGCTTCACCGGGAAAGTGTCCTCCCGCTCCGGGGCATTCGTCAAGTACTTTGTGACATAAAGTTCAGGCGTCGTCGAACAGGCCCTTCTGCGCCGGCGGCGGCCGGCGGTACGTGCTCGTGTGCGGCGTCTTGCCCTCGGCCCGGTTGAGGCCGAGCCGGCGGCACTCGACGTCGAAGAGGCTCTCGATGGCCTGCCAGCGCGGGCCCGTGCCCTCCATCCGGGCTCCGAAACGGCTCTCGTTGCGCTTGCCGCCCCGTGTCTGTTCGAGATTCGAGAAGACGCGCGCGGCCCGGTCCGGGAAGGCCTCGACGAGGCGCTCCTCGAAGACGAGCCGGGTCTCGGCCGGCAGCCGCAACAGCGTCAGGAAGGCTTTCTGCGCCCCGGCCTCGCGCGCCCGCGCCAGGACCTTCGGGATGTCGCTGTCGTTCAAGCCCGGGATGATCGGCGCGACCGCGACGCCAGTCCGGATGCCCGCGGCGGACAGCGCCGCGATCGCCTCGAGGCGCTGCGAGGGCGGCGCGACGTTGGGCTCGAGGGCGCGGGCGTGGCGGTCGTCGGCGAAGGGGACGCTGACGTAGACGGTGACCTCGGCATCCCGTGCGAGCTCCGAGAGGACGTCGGTATCGCGCCGCACGAGCGCGCCCTTGGTGACGATCCCCACGGGGTTGCGGAAATCGCGGCAGGCCTCGAGGCAGCGCCGGGTCAGCCCGTATACCGCCTCGACCGGCTGGTAGCAGTCGGTCACGCCGGAGAAGACGATCGTGTCGCCCTTCCACGAGGGCCGGCTGAGCTCCCGGCGCAGCAGCTCCGGAGCGTTGGTCTTGACGACGATCTTGCGGTCGAAGTCCGTGCCGGCGCCCCACCCGAGATACTGGTGGGTCGGGCGCGCGTAACAGTAGGCACAGGCGTGAAAGCACCCGCGGTACGGATTGACGCTGTGGCGAAACCCGATGTCCGGGCTGTCGTTCTCGGCGATGATCGAGCGGGATTCTTCTTCGAAGATCTCGAGCTCGGCGGCGGGAGGTTCCCCGAGCCACTCGGCGTGGAGCGACTGCCAGGGGTTCGGGGGATTGGAAACCGGGTGGGGCATCCTCGGAGAGTATAGAGTCCCGCATCGAAACGGAGGCCAGCATGCGCAAGACCATCGGCGGCGCCCTGCTCCTGCTCCTGGTCGCGGCCGGATCGTCCGCCTTGCCGGCGCCGGCCCCGACCCCGACTCCCGATCACCACGACCGGAGCCCCGACGACATTTTTCACCTTCAGCCCCTGTCGGGCGGCGTCTATGCCCTGTACGGCCGCGGCGGCAACGTCGGCTTCTTCGTCGGGCCCGACGCGGTCGTCGTGGTGGACTCGGAATTCAAGGACGTCGCACCCGGCATCGTCGCGCAAATCCGCTCCGTCACCGACAAGCCCATCAAGTACCTGGTCAACACCCATCACCACGGCGACCACACCGGCGGCAACGAGGTCTTCAAAACCTTCGCCGTGATCATCGCCCAGGACAACGTGCGCCAGCGCATGCTCGCGGCTCCGGCGGCGATCCTGCGCGACTACCCGGCGCGGCTCGAAGAGGCGAAGAAGGCGGGCAACGCGGAGGACGTGAAGTTCCTGGAGGACGCCCTCGCGGCGGCGAAGACGGTGCGCATCGAGGAGATCGCGGCGCCGGTCGTGACGTTCGATTCGGAGCTCCGGATCCACGTGGGCGGCGAGACCATCGAGGTCTGGCACACGCCCCCGGCCCACACGGACGGCGACAGCGTCGTCTACTTCACGAAAGCCAACGTCCTCCACATGGGCGACGTCCTCTTTCACGACATCGTTCCGTTCATCGACGTCAACTCCGGCGGTTCGGTGAAGGGCTACCTCGCCGCGATCGACAAGGTCATCGCGCGCGTCCCTCCCGACGTGACGATCATTCCGGGCCACGGCCACGTCACCGACCTGGCGGGCCTGAAGGCCGAGAGGCAGTTCATCGCGGACGTCCTCGCCGCCGCGCAGGCCGCCAAATCGGCGGGTAAGTCGAAGGAGGATTTCCTCAACACGGTCGACCTGCCCGCCTACAAGGCCTACAGCGGCTACAAGGATCGCTTCAAGGGCTGCTGCGCCGCGGCCTACGACGAGGCGCGCTAGGCACGGCGCGTGAAGGGGCGCGGCGGCCTTCGTCACCTCGCGGGGCTCGCGGCGGCCGCGGTCGTCCTGTGGCTCGGCCTGGGGATGCAGCGGGGCCTGCTCCTTTCCGAGGACATCAAGGCGAAGGTCTGGCCGTGGGCGCCCCTGTTCGCGCGGCACGAGACCGCCGCGCCGGCGCTTTCGGATCCGGTCTGGCAGTTCGTGCCCTGGCTGCAAATGGCCCGCCGCGAGCTGCTCGCGGGTCGGCTGCCTCTCTGGAACCCGCACCAGAGCGGGGGCGTGCCCCTGCTCGGCAACGCGGTGTCGGCGCTCGGCAGTCCCCTCGTCTGGCCGATTCTCGCCTTCGGCGTCGCGGCCGCCTGGAACCTGTCGCTCCTGCTGCGCCTGCTCGTCGCGCTCGGCGGCGCCTTCCTCTGGTTGCGGGACCTGGGCCGCTCGACGTCGGCCGCGCTCATGGGCGCGACGGCGTTCGCCCTCTCGGGGCCCTTCATCGCCTGGCTCGAGCACCCCCAGACGCTCACGGCGGCCGCCACGCCTCTCGTGCTCCTCTTCGCGCAACGCCTCGTCCGCGGACCCAACCGGGAGGACTTCGCCGGCCTCTGCCTGGCGACGTACCTCGTCGTGAGCGGCGGACACCCCGAGACGCTGATGATGGCGGCGCTGCTCTCGGCCGCTTGGGTCGCCGCGCAGTCGGGCGGCCGCGTTCGCGTCGCGCTGCCTCCGATCGGCGCCGCCCTGCTCGGTGCGGGCCTCGCCGCCCCGTTTCTCCTGACGTTCATCGAGTACTTCTGGAACAGCGCCGCCCGCACGGGCGCGGGCCGCCGCCCCTTCGTCCTGGCCGCGGGCGACCTGGCCCGGTTCGTGGGCACCGCTCGAGCCGGTTCGAACGTCATCGAGGCCGCCGCGACGGTGTCGGTGACGCTGCTGCTGCTGGCCGTGGCCGGTCTCGTGCGCGCGCGGCGCGGAACGGGTGCGATCTTCTGGGGTGCCGTCGCGGGGATCATCCTGCTCGTCGCCTACGACAATCCTCTCTCGCGTGTCCTGGCCACGCACACGCCGGCGTACTGGACGCGGGCCCTCCTCTTTCTGCCCCTGGCGGCGGCCTTTCTCGGGTCGGGGGTGCTCGATGTCCTGCGGGCCCGGCTCGCCGCCGCGGGCAACCCCGCGCTCGCGCGCGTGGCCGGCGTCCTGGCGGTCGGCCTCGTCGCGGGAGAGCTGCTGCTCGCCGCGCGCGGCGTGCACGGGCGCACGCCGGCGTCGGACCTGGCCCTGACGACGCCGCTGCTCGAGAGTCTCGCCGCCGATGGCGAGCCCTTCCGGATCCTTCCGCTCCACACGTTTCTGCCTCCCGACAGCGCGACCGCCTCGGGGCTCGACGACGTCCGCGGCTACGACGCGCTCTCGCCGCGCGGCTGGGGGCGGCAGCTCGAGGCGATCGGGCGCGTCGAGCGGGCGGCGACCCAGAACGAGGTCCTCGAGCCCTGGGGCCTGCGCCCGGGAGGCGCGGCGCTCGACTTCTGGAACGTGAAGTACCTCCTGCTCCATCCGCGGTTCGCCTTCGGCGCGGCCGAGCTCAACGCGCGGCTCGGACTCGACCTGGAGGAAGCCTATTCGGGCGCCGATGGCCGGATCCTGCGCAACCGGCGGGCGTTGCCGCGCGTCCGGCTCGCGGGACCCGGGCGCGTCACGATCGAAGCGCGGTCGAGCGGGTCCTGGCGGCTTCGGGTCGAAACGCCGGAGCCGGACGTGCTGACGGTGGCCGACCCGGTTTTCCCGGGATGGGTCGCGCGGCTGGACGGGCGCCCCGTCGATTTCGCGGCCGAGCAGGGCGACGCGATGTCGCTTCCGGTTCCCGCCGGCGCGCACCGCGTGGAGCTTTCGTACCGGCCGGGATCGTTCCGATTGGGTTGCGCCCTGGCGGCCGTGGCGGCGGCGATTCTCGCTCTCGCGTGGCGGAGGCTGCCGCGTCGGCCTTCCGTTTCCCTCGGCGCCTGACGCCGGCTACGCGGACCTCGCCGGGCCCTTCTTTCCCTGGCGCGCGTCGAAGAAGCGCTCGAAGTCCTTGAGCCCTTTTCCGGTCAGGAAGGGGCCCCCGAAGCGGACGAGGTCCGCACGCAGGCGCCGGAACGCGTCCAGAGGGTCCTTGGAGAGTCCCGGGTAGCGCATCGCGCCGGACGCGCCGAGGCACTCCATGTAGTCGGGGTGCAGCATCCGGCGCTCGCGAGCGGTGTAGAGCGCGATGGCGACCCCGGAGCGGACCTGGAGCTCGAGCGTCCGGCCCCGGCGCGCGTAGTGCCCGACCGCGACCGCGCGGTGGCCCGTTTTCTCCTCGCTCACGCCGTCGAACTTGAACCCGTGCTCGCGCAGCACGCCGTCGAGGATCCCGGCTCCCTCTCCGAGCAGCTCCGCGTCCGTGCGCTTGGGGACCGAGCGCCGCAGGGCCTCCATGAGGCCGTCGATGCGCTTGCGCAAGTCGTCGCGGGTGGCGCGGAAGGCGGCGAGGCGCACGGCCTCGTCGCCGGTCACGAAGCTCGGATCCTCGACCGACCAGTTGACGATGTGCCGCGCTCCCGGCCAGGTCGGGCAATCGGCGGCGGCGGAATCGCAGACGGTCACCACGAGATCGAGCTTTGCGTCGAAGAAGTCCGCGGCGGGCTTGGAGTAGGCCGCGTCCATGCCGAAGCCGAGCTCCTCGATCGCCCGGACCGCGAGCGGATGAACGAAGCCGGCCGCGCGCGACCCCGCCGAAACGGGCTCGATGAGGTCGGGGTAGTCGATCCGTGCGAGGGCTTCCGACATCTGGCTGCGCGCCGCGTTGCCCGTGCAGAGGAAAAGGATCTTCTTCTTCTTGGAGTCGGTCATGGGCCTCGTTCGTCCCCGCCGATTCTGCCACGGCCGCGGCCAGGGGGCGACACGCTGGCCCTTTGTGCGTTTCCGTCCGATAATGACCGAGATTGAGTCAGGCACCGTTCTGGAAGAGCCGCCTCGCGAGCGAGGCGATCGGCATCCTGTTGCTGCTGGCCGGCCTGCTGGCCGTCCTGTCGCTCTTTTCCTACGATCCCCACGACCCCAACATCTTTTCGTGGACGGCGGGCGGCGAAGCCGCGGCCCCGAACAACTGGATCGGCGGCTTCGGCGCCTCCCTCGCGGCCGCGATGTACCAGCTCTTCGGCGTGGCGGCCTGGGGTGTCACGGGGCTCGTCTTCGTCCTCGGTTGGCGCCGCTTCTGGGCGCGGCCGCTGCCCAATCCCTGGACGAAGGCCGCAGGGATCGGGCTGCTCGTGTTCTCGATGCCGATGCTGCTTACCCTCGCCCTTGGCAAGCGGCGCCTCCACGGCGAGGAGATGGACACGGGCGGTCTGGTCGGGCGGGCGCTCGCCGATGCCTTCCGCGGGCGGATCGGCACGACCGGAGCGGTTCTCGTTGCGATCACGCTCGTCGTGTTGGCCGTGCCGCTGGCGACCCAGGTCTCGCTGGGCGACGTGTTCCTCAGGCTGAGGGTCCGTTTCGCGAGCCTCGCGGGCCGCCTCACGGTCGGCTGGGCGCGCCACCACGACCGCCGCACCAAGGAGAGGCTGCGGCGCACGGTGGTCACCAAGCACCTCGAGAAGGTCCGCAAGGAGGACGTTTCCCTCGAGGACATCCCGTTCGCGCCGGAGGACGCGCCCCCGATCGTGCGGGAGGTGCCGGGTCCGGGCAAGTTCTCGATCAAGAAGACGACGGCTCCGGCGCGCGCGAAGGCAGCCGTGCCGGCCGCGCCGAAGAAGAAGTCCGAGCCGCAGCAGAGCCTCCCGCTGACGCTCGACGGCTACGCGCTGCCGCCGGTCTCGCTGCTGGAGAAGCGCGCGGAGGCGAGCGCAATCGACCGCAAGGCGCTGGCCGAAACCGGCCGGCTGATCGCCGCCAAGTGCGCGGAGTTCGGCGTGGAAGGCGAGATCACTGAGTACCACCCGGGCCCCGTCGTCACGACCTACGAGTTCCGGCCGGCCGCGGGAATCAAGGTCAACCAGGTCATGAACCTCTCGGAGGACCTCGCCCTCGCCCTCTCGGCCGAATCCATTCGCATCGAGCGCCTGCCCGGCCGCGCCAGCGTCGGCATCGAGGTGCCCAACCCCGGCGGCGGCGAGATCATCGCGATCCGCGACGTCGTCGAGTCCGAGCGGTTCCTGGGGTCGCGCTCGCCGCTGACCCTCGCGCTCGGCAAGGACATCCACGGCGAGTCGGTCGTGGACGACCTGCGCGCGATGCCCCACCTGTTGATCGCCGGCACCACGGGCTCGGGCAAGAGCGTCGGCATCAACTCGCTCATCACGTCCATCCTGTACAAGTCCTCGCCGGACAAGGTGAAGCTCATCCTGATCGACCCGAAGATGGTCGAGCTCGAGATGTACGAGAGCCTGCCGCACCTGGCCACGCCGATCATCACGGACCCGAAGAAGGCGGCCAATGCCCTCCGATGGGCCGTCGCCCAGATGGAGGAGCGCTTCCAGACGCTCTCCGATTTCGGCCAGGTGCGCAACGCCGAGCAGTACAACGCCGCGATCAAGGATCCCGAGGCCGTGGCCCGCGTCCGCGCGCAGCACCCCGACGACCCCGACCTCAAGCTCGAGCCGATGCCGCTGATCGTCATCATCATCGACGAGCTCGCCGACCTCATGATGACCGCGCCGAAGGAAGTCGAAGAATCGATCGTGCGGATCGCGCAGAAGGCACGCGCCGTCGGCATCCACCTCGTCGTTGCGACGCAGCGGCCGTCGGTGGACGTGCTCACGGGAGTGATCAAGGCGAACCTGCCTTCGCGCATCGCCTTCAAGGTCTCGTCCAAGATCGATTCGCGGGTCATCCTGGATGGCAACGGCGCCGAGAGGCTGCTCGGCCGCGGCGACATGCTCTTCCTGCCCCCGGGCACCTCGCGCCTCAAGCGCGTGCACGGCGCGTACGTGTCGGTCCAGGAGACCGCGGCGCTCGTGAAGTTCCTGAGGAAACAGGCCAAGCCGCAGTTCGACGAGGAGATCACCAAGGACCGCAGCGAGGCGGTGGCCCGCGACGACGCCGGAGACGAGACCGATCCCCTCTACGACGAGGCCGCGCGCCTGGTCGTCCGGGAGAAGATGGCTTCGATCTCCTTCCTCCAGCGGCGCATGGGGGTCGGCTTCTCGCGGGCGGGGAAGCTCATCGACATGATGTCGCGCGACGGACTGCTGGGGCCGCCACGCGGCTCCAAGCCCCGTGAGGTCCTGGTCTCCGACGACTATTTCGCGGAAGTGGACCGCCAACCGCGATGACGCGCGCGTGGAAGCTCTTCCTGCTCGCTCTCGTCCTGGCGCCCGCCCTCGCCTGGGGCGTGCACCGGCTGGCCAGGGAGCTCGGATTCCTGGACCCACCGTGGAACCCGGAGCACGAGGAGCGGCGCACGATCATCGCCTCGCTGTACGCGTTCCTCCTCTTCCTGTGCGTCTTCCTTTTCGGGTATGCCAACGCGTGGCCGCGCGTGTGGGCGATCTTCGGGATCATCAACGCGATCGCGCTCGTCTTCTTCGCAGCGCTCGGCCTGCGGTCCGTGCGGCGGCTCTGGAAGCTGCGGCATCCGACGCCCGCGGCGGCGTCTTCCGATCCCCGGAGTCCGGCGGAGCCACTGGACTGACTTCCGACACGCAACCCGAGGCGTTGGACTCTTGACCCTCGACCTGCGACCGCGGACGGTCTTCTTCGGGACGCCGGAGTTCGCCCTTGCGTCCCTCGCGGCAGTCCTCGAGGCGGGGTTCGAGGTCCCCCTCGTCGTCACCCGGCCGGACCGGCCGGTTGGCCGCCGCGCCGAGCCGCGCCCGTCGGCCGTCGGAGCCTTCGCGGCCGCGCACGGACTCCGGGTGGAGAAGCCGGATCGCCTGCGCGGCAACGCGGACCTCGCGGCACGGCTCTCGGAGGCGCGGCCCGACGCCCTCGCGGTGGTGGCCTACGGGCGGATCCTCCCGCCGGAGATCCTCGCCCTGCCGCGCCTCGCCTGCGTCAACGTCCATGCCTCCCTCCTGCCGCGTCACCGCGGCGCCTCACCGGTGCAGGCCGCGATCCTCGCGGGGGACCCGGAGACGGGAGTCACGACGATGCGGATGGAGGAAGGCCTCGACACCGGGCCGGTCTATCTCGAGAGGCGGGTCGCGATCGGCGCTGGCGAGACCGCGGGGGAGCTCTCGCACAGGCTCGCCGAGCTCGGGGGGGAGCTGCTCGTCGCAACCCTCGCGGGCCTGGAGGCCGGGACGCTCGCGGCGCGCCCGCAGACTGGAGAGGCGACGTTCTGCCGGCCCATACGCCGGGAGGACGGCGCGATCGACTGGAGCCTTGGCGCCGGCGAGCTCGTTCGCAGGCTGCGCGCCTTCACGCCGTGGCCGGGTCTCTTCACGTTCCTCGACGGCGAGCGCGTGAAGGTGCTCGCAGCGCGCGAGGGGCCGGGCGGCGAAAGCGGCGAGCCCGGGTCGTTCCGGCTCGACGGCGGGAGCCTCGTCGTCCGGGCCGCCGGCGGCACCTCGCTCGTCCTCGAACGCCTTCAGAAGGCTGGCCGCAAGCCCGTCACCGGCGCCGAGCTCGCGCGGTCGGCGGGCCCCTCGGGACGATTCCAGGACCCGCGGTGACCTCGCGCCCCGGTCCGACCGCCCGCGGCCGCGCGGTCGAGGCGCTGCGCGGCGTGCTCGAGAAGGGACGCAACGCGGCACCCCTCGTCGGCGAGCTCGCGAGGGGGCTCTCGCCCGCTGACCAGGATCTGCTGCGGGAGCTTTCGCTCGGCGTCCTGCGCTGGAAATCGGCGCTCGACGCCGAGATCGCCGCCGCCAGCCGCATCCCCCTCGAGAAACTCGCGCCGAACCTGCGCGAGATTCTGGAGGTCGGGCTTTACCAGCTGCGCCACCTCGACCGCATTCCGCCCTACGCCGCGGTCAGCCAGGCGGTGGACCAGGCCCGCGCGAGCGGCGGAGAGGGCGCCTCGCGGCTGATCAACGGCGTCCTGCGCAAGATCCTGCTCGGACCCGCGCCGGCCGTGCCCCCGGCGGGGGACGGCGGAAAGACGAAGGCCGGAGCGCTGGCCCGCTTCTTTTCTCATCCGCAATTTCTGGTGGAGCGCTGGCTCGCCCGGTTCGGCGGCGCGCGGACCCGGGCAGTCCTCGAGGCCGACAACACCTCCCCGAGCCTCGATCTGCTGGTCAACCCGCGGCGCACGAGCCGCGAGGCCCTGAGCGCCGCGCTCGCCGGGGAGGGCATCGCGACCGAGCTTTCACCCATCGCGCCGCTGGCGCTGACGGTCCTCGCCGGGAATCCGGTGCGTTCGCGCCTGCTCGCCGAGGGCCACTACAGCGTGCAGGACGTGGGCTCGCAGCTGCTGCCGCTCCTGTTGCCCGAGGGAGGTCTGCTCGTCGACCTGGCTGCGGCGCCCGGCGGCAAATCGTTGTCGGCCCTCGCGCACGGGCGCGCGCGCCGCGTGCTCGCCGTGGATCGATCGTGGCGCCGCCTCGGGCGAGTCGCCGAGAACGCGATGCGGCTGGGCCTTCCCGAGGCGCACCCGGTCGTTGGCGACTTCGACTCCCTGCCGCTGACGCCCGGGCGGTTCGACCGGGTCCTCCTCGATGCGCCGTGCAGCGGTACGGGAACGCTGCGCAAGAATCCGGAGATCCGTTACCGGGTGACGCCGGCCGCGATCGAGCGGCTGGCCCGTGCCCAGGAGCAGGCGCTCCGCGCGGCCGCGGCCTTGCTCGCGCCGGGCGGGTTGCTGCTCTACTCGACCTGCAGCCTGGAGGAGGAGGAGAACGAGCGCGTCGTGGCTCGCGTTCTCGAGAGCCGCGCGGACCTCGCGCCGGCGTCGATCGCCACGCCGCCAGGGCTCGAGCCTTTCGTCGAAGGCGCCCGATTCCGGCTTCTCCCCGACGCGCGCGCCGATGGATTCACGGCACACCTGCTGCGGCGTCGGGAGTGACGAGGCCTGTCGGCGAGAGGCCTTCTCCTAGATTCGCCGGGCCGAAACCGACTCGTCGTCGTCGGCTCCGCCAGGCTGATCGGCGCTCGGAGACGGCGAGGCGGGAGGCGGCGATTTCGCATCCGGCGCCTTGACGGCGTCGTAGACCCTGCGGATCGTGACGGCAGGGCCGCGGCCGCCCTCCATTTTCGTCGTCACCGTGAGCTGCGACCCGTCGGCCGTGATCGTGAAGGTCTCGGTCACCTTGGCGCCGGTCTCGGGCTTCGAGACGATCTCGACGTGCCCGTCCTTCCACGAAGCCGTCATGACGACCGTTCCGCCGTGGGACCGCTCCTGCTCCGTCTTGCGGCCGTCGGTGTAGACGACGCGCTCGTGCCCGGCGGCGTCGGTGATGGTGATCGAAGGTTCCTTGTGCTGGATCTGGAGCGTGTTGAGCGCCGCGAACCAATCGCTCGTGCTCTGGTTGGACTGGTCGGCCTGGCCGCTGTGGTCTGAGCCGCGTCCGCCCCCGCCCCCTCCG
>DATMNJ010000002.1:0-4698 GCA_035569175.1 Thermoanaerobaculia bacterium
TCGGAGATCTCCTCGAGAAGTCCGCCGCCGAGCTGGCCGAGATTCCTGGAATCGGTGAAAAGTCCGCTGAGAAGATCCTCGAAGCCGCCCGCGCGGCCGAGGCGAGCGAGCCCTCCGAAGAGGAGGGCGAATACGAATCCGAGCCGGAGGACGGGTCTCCGGCCGAAGCCCCCGCTGAGACGGGCGTAAGGGAGTAGAGCGCGCCGCATGGGAAAGATCCGCGTCGAAGAACTCGCCCAGCAGATGGGCCTCCCGAGCAAGGAAGTCCTGTTCCTGCTGCAATCGATCGGCGTCGACGTGAAGTCGCCGCAGGCCGCGCTCGATGAGACGACGGTCCTCGCGATCCTGCAGGGCCGCACGCACGCTCCCAAGCAGCTGCTCGTCCGGGACACCGAGGCCCGCGCCGCCCGGCCGCAGAAGAGCGCGCTGAACCGCATCAAGATCATCGACCGCCCGCCGTCCGCCCCCGGATCCGCCGAGGCGGCCGAAGGCCTGGAGGCTGGTCCCGCAGCCCCGACGGCATCGGCGACGGCCACGTCGGCGGCGACTGCGACGGCCGCAACGACGAAAACCCCGGATGTCGCGCCGCCGGCCGCCGCACGCCGGGCTGCCGCCGCCGCGGAAGCGAGGGCCGCGAAGGCCGCTGCCGAGCCCGCACGAACTGCGGTCGTGCCCTCCGAGCCCGAGCCCGAAGCCGAAGCGGCCAGGCCGGCCGCGCCGGCTCTTCCCAGGAAGATCATTCTGCCGCCGCGGCCCACCATCCCGCCGCGGCCGACCGGGGCGCGCCCGATGGGCCCCGCCTCGGGACCTGCACCCCGCCCGGGCGCCCCGATCAACCGGCCGATGGGTCCGGCCGCCGGACGTCCGATGGGTCCCGCGTCGGGTCCGGGCCGTCCGATGGGTCCGGCCGCCGGCCGCCCGATGAGCCGGCCCGCCGGCCCGTCCGTCTACCGCCCCACCCCCGGAGGTCCGGGAGCCAGGCCGATGGGCGGCCCGCCCCGCCCCGGCGCCCCGGTCGGCCGGACGGCCCCCGCGGGCCCCGAGCGCGGCGCCCCGAAGCGCAAGAAGGACGACAAGGAAGAGCAAAAGAAGGCCGCCGCCGGCAAGCGCGGCGCGCGCCCGAAGATCACGGTCGCCGACGAGGTGGACCTGCGCGACTTCGTCGGGACCTACAAGGAAGACACGTACTCCGACATCACCCTGCCGCTCATCGAGAAGACCGGCGAGGACGGCGAGACGCCCATTGCGCCGCGCCCGGCGTCGAAGTCGGCCATCCGCCGCGCCGCCAAGGAGACCCGCGCCCACGACTCGGGCAAGCTGCTCGAGTTCCGCAAGCCTGCGCCCACGGGCCCCGTGTTCTTCACCGAGGGCGTCAGCGTCAAGGAGGTCTCCGAGAAGCTCGGCGTCCTGGCGCGTGACATCCAGCGTCTGCTCATGCAGCGCGGGATCCTGGCGACCGTCAACCAGACGCTCGACGCGTCCACCGCCGTTCAGATCGCCAAGGAGATCGGCGTCGAGGCCGCGGTCGTCTCGTTCGAGGAAGAGCTCGACCTGTCACGCTCGGCCAAGGAATCCGTGGAGGGCGCCGCTCCCGGAGCGCCGCGCGTTCCCCGGGCTCCCGTCGTCACGGTGATGGGCCACGTCGACCACGGGAAGACGTCCCTGCTCGACGCGATCCGCCAGACCGACGTCGCGGCCGGCGAGGCCGGCGGCATCACGCAGCACATCGGCGCCTACCGCGTCTCGATCCACGGCAAGCCCATCGTGTTCCTCGACACGCCCGGCCACGAGGCGTTCACGTCCATGCGCGCGCGAGGAGCGAAGGCCACCGACATCGTCGTCCTGGTCGTCGCGGCCGACGACGCCGTCATGCCTCAAACGATCGAAGCCATCGCCCACGCGAAGGCCGCGAAGGTGCCGATCGTCGTCGCGATCAACAAGATCGACAAGCCCAACGCCAACATCGACCGCGTCAAGAAGGAGCTCGCCGACCACGACGTGCTCCTCGAGGCCTGGGGCGGCCAGACGCCCTCGGCCGAGATCTCGGCGCTCAAGAAGCAGGGCATCGACCATCTCCTCGAGCTCATCCTGCTCGTCGCCGACATGCAGGAGCTCACCGCCGCGGCCGCCGAAGAGGCCCGGGGCGTGGTGCTCGAGGCCCGCCGCGAGGCCGGCCGCGGCAACGTCGCGACGGTGCTCGTTCAGGGCGGAACCCTCAAGGTCGGCGACGTCTTCTTCGCGGGCTCGGTCTTCGGACGCGTCCGGTCCATGCAGGACGACCGCGGCACGAAGATCGAGGCGGCGGGCCCGGCGACGCCGGTCGAGGTCACGGGATTCGAGGACCTGCCCCAGGCCGGCGACACCTTCCAGGTGGTCGTGGACGAGGCGAAGGCGCGCTCGGTCGTCTCATTTCGACAGCTCAAGGACCGCGACAAGGCCATGGCCTCGTCGTCGCGCCTGTCGCTCGAGCAGCTCTTCAGCAAGATCCAGGAAGGCAAGGTCAAGGACCTGCCGATCATCCTGAAGACGGACGTCTCGGGCTCGATGGAAGTCCTCTCTCAGTCGCTCAAGAACCTCTCGAACGACAAGGTGAAGATCTCGCTGCTCCACGCCGGGGTCGGAGCCGTCACGATCAACGACGTGCTGCTCGCCTCCGCCTCGGGGGCCATCATCGTCGGGTTCAACGTGCGCCCCGAGAAGAAGGCGGCCGAGGAGGCCGAAAAGGTCGGCGTCGAGATCCGTCTGCACACCGTCATCTACAACGTCACCGACGAGATCAAGAAGGCCATGGAAGGCCTCCTCGATCCCACGCTCAAGGAAGTCACTCGCGGACGGGCCGAGGTGCGCAACACGTTCAAGGTGCCGAAGTTCGGCGTCGTCGCCGGCTGCTACGTCACCGAGGGCACGATCCCCCGCAGCGCGCAGCTGCGCCTGCTGCGCGACAACCGCGTCATCTACGAGGGAAAGGTCGGGTCGCTGCGCCGGTTCAAGGACGACGTCTCGGAGGTCAAACAGGGCTTCGAGTGCGGCATCGGCCTCGACCGGTACCAGGACGTCAAGGTCGGCGACATCATCGAGGCGTTCCAGGTCGAAAAGGTTGCCGGGGTCATGGGCGGCTGACGCCGCCCCCACATCGCGGGCCGCCGGCGGTCGACCCTTCACCGGAGCAGGATCGACCGCTTCCGGTCCAACGGTTCACGGCCCGCGACTCACGGCCCACCGCGCGCACCATGGTCATCGCCTACGCCGTCTTCGACCTCCACCTGCCCGGATGCCGGGGCCTGAAGGAGAAGCGGATGATCGTCAAGAGCCTGAAGACGCGCATCCGCAACGATTTCCAGGTCTCGGCCGCGGAGGTCGCGGACCAGGACCTGCTGCAGCGGGCTCGGATCGGGGTCGCCGCCGTGGGCGCGGATCAGGCTCCCCTCGACGCGCTGCTGCAACACGTCTTGCATTTCGTCGAAGCGAACCTGGATGGTGAGATTCTTCAGTATCGGAACGAGTTCATCCATGTGTAGGCCCCGGGTATGAAAAAGGACAATCGCCGCAGCCAGCGCGTCGCCGACGTCGTCCGGGCGGAGCTATCGCGCCTGATTCTCCTCGAGGCCCACGACCCCGACCTGCACCAGGTGACCGTCACCGACGTCGAAATGCCGCCGGACCTGAGGTCGGCGCGCGTGTACTTCTCCTGCCTCGGCGGCGACGACGAGCGGGAGAAGGCGGCCGCCGCGCTGCGCCGGGCCGCGGGATACCTGCGCCGCGAGGTCGGACAGCGCTGCCAGCTGCGCTATGCGCCGGAACTGCACTTCATCGACGACCGGTCCCTCGAGCGCGGCGCCCGGATCGAAGAGCTCCTGGCCCAGGTCCTTCCGCCCGCGCCCGACGGTGAGGACGAGCCGTGACGACCGCGCCCGACGCCTTGAAGCGCGGCTATCTCCTGCTCGTCGACAAACCCGAGGGGCTGACCTCGCACGACGTCGTCGAACGCGTCCGCAGGGCGACCGGCCTCGCGCGCATCGGCCACAGCGGGACACTCGACCCGATGGCGACCGGCCTCCTCCTGCTGTGCGCGGGCGGGGCCGCGCGGCTCCAGGGCTTCTTCACGCTGATGGACAAGTCTTACGAGGGCGCCATCCGCCTCGGCCGCGCGACGACCACCTACGACCGCGAGGGCGAGGCCGTCGGACCCGACCGGGATGCGACCGGCGTGACGGCTGAGCGGATCGCCGAGGAGGCCGGGGCCTTCCGCGGCGAGTTCCAGCAGGCGCCGCCGCCCTACTCGGCCAAGAAGGTCGGAGGTCGCAAGTTCTACGAGATGGCGCGCAGGGGCGAAGCGGTGCCGTCGTTGCCGAAAAAGGTCCGCGTCTCGAGCCTGACGTTCGGCGATCCCGCCGGGGGACGGCTGCCCTTCACGATCGCGTGCTCGTCGGGCACCTACATCCGCTCGATCGCCAGCGAGCTCGGCGAGAAGCTCTCCTGCGGCGCTCACCTCGAGGCGCTGCGCCGCACGCGCATCGGGAGCTTTCCCGTCGAGGACGCCGTGACCCTGGAACGGTTCGAGTCCCTGTCGCAGACCGAACGGCTGGCCGCGCCCCATGCGATGCCTCTGTCTCGCGTCCCCTTCCCCTTCCCGCGGGTCCAGCTCGCCTCCCTCGAAGCCTGGAAGATCAGGCGCGGGCAGGCCGTTCCGGCCCGGGG
>DATMNJ010000003.1:0-2512 GCA_035569175.1 Thermoanaerobaculia bacterium
CGATCTCGAGCACCTGGCGACGATCCTCCACGAGCGGGGCTATCCCGTGCGGGTCTCGCACCGGGACGCCACCCGCGAATGAGATAATGCCGGCTTCCGATGATTGGAATTCTGCTCGTCACACACGGCAGGCTGGCCGAAGAGCTCCGCGCCGCCGCGCTCACGATCCAGCCCGGCCTCGAGCGGATCGTGGCCGTCGCGCTGGAGTGGAGCGAAACCGGTGAGGACGCCAGGGAGAAAATCCGCCGCGGCCTCGACCAGGCCGACGAGGGCGATGGCGCCGTCATCCTCACCGACATGTTCGGCGGCACGCCGACCAACCTCACCCTGCCGTTCCTGCGCAAGGACCGGGTGGAGATCGTGACCGGCGTGAACCTGCCGATGGTCTTGAAGTGCGCCTCGCTCCAGCGCAGCGGCCGGCCGGTCACCGAGGTGGCCCACGTGGCCAAAGACCGGGGCCAGCGGTCGATCTACGTCGCCTCGGACCTGCTCGCCGAAGAGGCGGCCCCGGCGGACGCGGCGAGCGCGGCCGAGAAACAGGTCCGATGATCGAGCGCGAGCTCTCCATCCGAAACCGCCTCGGCCTCCACGCCCGCGCGGCCGCCAAGTTCGTCCAGACGGCAAGCCGTTTCCGGTCGGACGTCAAGATCCGCAAGAACGGCGAGGAAGTGGACGGCAAGAGCATCCTGGGGATCCTGCTGCTGGCGGCGTCCCAGGGCACGCACATCGTCCTTGCCGTTTCGGGCGACGACGAGAAGGACGCCTTCGCGGCCGTCGAGGACCTGATCGCCCGCAGCTTCGACGAGGAAGAGTAGCCGGGCGGCCCGGCCGCCATGCTCCAGGGCCTTTCCGTCTCTCCCGGGGTCGCCGTCGGCCGGGCCGTCATCGTCCGCTTCGGCCGCCTGCCCGCCTTTCGCCGCGCCGTGCTTCCCGAGGAATTCGAGCGCGAGGAGCGGCGCCTGCGCCGCGCCGCTGCGCGCGCCGCCGAGGACCTCACCCGTCACTCGCGGGAGGCCAAGGGCGACATGGGCTCCGAGCTCGCGGCGATCCTCGAGGCCCACAGCCTGATCGCGTCCGACGAGACGTATCTCGGCGCCATCCTCGAGCGCATCCGCCGCGAGCGGGTCAACGCGGAATGGGCCCTGGCCGAAGTGACGCGGGAGCTCGGTGCGCGCCTGGCCGCCGCCGACTCGGCCGCGATGCGCGAACGCGAGGCCGACATCGCCGACGTCGCCCGCGAGATCGCCGCCCACCTCTCCGGGGGAGAGCGGCCGGGACCCGCGGAGCTGCCCCGCGGCTCGATCCTCGTCGCCGACGAGCTCTCGCCCGTGGAAGCCGCGCGCCTGGACCCGCGCCGCGTGCGCGCCCTCGCCCTCGAGCGCGGCGGGCCCACCTCCCACGCCTCGATCATCGCCCGCTCCTTCGGCCTGCCGGCGGTCGTCGGCATCCCCAACCTGTGCGAGGCGGTTTCCCCCGAGCGGCCGATCATCGTGGACGGCGACAACGGGTTGGTCGACGTGGACCCGTCCCGGCAGCGCCTGCGCCGGAGCCTCGTCCGCATCCGGGAGGACCGCGAGCGCAGTCGCCGGCTGCGTGGCCGCGCGGCCCGCGCCGCCGTCACGATCGACGGTGTCGCGATCGCGGTGCGCGCCAACCTCGAGCTCCCCGAGGAGACCTCGG
Source organism: Thermoanaerobaculia bacterium (assembly GCA_035569175.1). Taxonomy (GTDB): domain Bacteria; phylum Acidobacteriota; class Thermoanaerobaculia; order UBA5066; family Gp7-AA6; genus DAHUXD01. Next base: position 1,681 of record DATMNJ010000003.1, read on the forward strand.
CCCTCGAGCGCTTTTCCGCCGAGGGCGTCGGACTGTTCCGGTCCGAGTTCCTGTACCTGCGAGCGCTGCCGCGGTCGCCCGGAATCGAGGAGCAGCGCGACGCGTACGAGACGCTGCTCAAAGCGGCGGCGCCTCACCCCGTCGTCGTGCGGACGTACGACCTCGGCGGTGAGAAGGGGATTGGTCCCGCGCCGGGAGAGAACCCGGCCCTCGGGCTGCGAGGCATCCGCTACTGCCTGGCCCACCCCGAGCTCTTCGAGCAGCAGCTGACGGCGCTCTGCCTCGCCGCCCGGTCGGGGGAGCTGAAGATCCTCCTGCCGATGGTGACCTCGCCGTCCGAGGTGAGGGCGGCACGGGCGCTGCTCGAGTCGGTCGCCTCACGCGTGGGTCTGAGCGACCGGCCGGCCCTCGGCGTGATGATCGAGGTGCCCTCGGCGGCTCTCCTGGCGGATCGGCTCGCGCGCGATGCGGACTTCTTTTCGATCGGGACCAACGACCTCGCGCAGTATGCGCTCGCCGTCGACCGGGCGGACCAGGGTGTCTCGACGCTGTACCGTCCGCTCCACCCCGCCGTCCTGAGGTTGATCCAGATGGTCGTCGCGGCCGGGAGGGCGTCGGGCCGGCCGGTGGCGGTCTGCGGCGAGCTCGCGGCAGATCACGCGGGCGCGGCCGCCCTCATCGGGCTCGGCATCACGGAGTTGTCCGTGACGCCGGTCGCGATCCCCGACCTGAAGGATCGGATCTCGACGCTCGACGCCGCCCGGGCCCGTGGCCTCGCGCAAAGGGCCCTGGAGGCCTCGGAGGCATCCGAGGTCGAGCGCATTTTCAGAGA
>DATMNJ010000004.1:0-11588 GCA_035569175.1 Thermoanaerobaculia bacterium
AGCCGTAAAGCCGTAAAGCGTTGATGCGGGAGCCTTCGGGGCCCGGCCCCCGTTCACGTTGGGTTCATTCGTCGAGGTCCAGCATTCCGGGTGTGGCGCATGGTGCGCCGCATTCAAAGTGAGGTTCTCATGAAGAAGGCATTGGCTCTGAGCGTGGTGCTCGTGCTCTGCGCGGCCGTCGGGTTCGCCCACGGCACGGCGACCGCGGCCACCATCACGAAGGTCGACATGGCCGGCAAGTCGATGGTCGTCAAGACTGCGGACGGCAAGGACATGACGATCTATTGGAACGACGCGACGAAGCTCCAGGGAACGCCGAAGGAAGGCGAGACCGTCCACTTCAAGACGTCCGACAAGGACGGCAAGACCTGGGCGACCTGGATGCACGTCGGCAAGATGGAAGCGAAGGCTCCCGCGCAGGCGAAGTAACTTCTCGCCTCTTCGTTTCGCGGCGGGGCTCCTGCGCCCCGCCGCTTTTTCGTTTCAGGGCTGGGCACGGGCCGCTCAGCGGGCCGCAGCTGGCTCGCATCTTGCTCCCTCCGTGGGTGTGAAGAGATCGAAGCGCCGGGAGAAAGCGGCTCGGTGGCCGCCCCGGCACTGGCGGCGGTGGCTTCTCGCCCTCGTCCTCGCCCCGGTTCTCTTTCTCGCCGTCTACGCCGGGGTTGCCCGCTGGCTTCTCTCGGGCCCCGCCCTGCGCGCTGCGATCAATACCAACCCCGAGGGGTTCCTGCTCGACTACGACGGCGCGACCTCGATCTGGCCGGGTCGGGTGGCGATTCGAAACCTTCGGATCCGCGGCAGCGATCACAACGCCCAGTGGATCGTCGAGGTGGCCGACGCCACGGTCGAGTACTCGGTGACCGCGCTCGTCTCCCGGACCTTTCGCTGCCTTCACCTGCGCGGAAGCGGCCTCACGTTTCGGGTGCGCAACAAGCTCGACGCCGAGGCCGCGCGCGGCAGGAAGGCGGCCCTTCTGCCGCCCATCCTGGGATTCGCCGATCCGCCTCTCAAGCCGGCGGCCCCGCCGCCGCCTCGCGCCGGGAAGCGGCACCCGTGGCTGGTGGACGTGCGCTCGATCTGGCTCGACCACTTCGACGAGATCTGGTTCGACGCCTTTCGGTTTCGCGGCAACGCGCGGCTGCGAGGTCAGTTCCTGCTGCGCCCGGGAGTGCTCGCGCGCATCGGACCGGCCACGATCGACGTCGACCACGGCGACCTGCGCCTGGGCGACGCGGCGACGGGCATCGCGGTCTCCGGAGGCATCGCCGGAGCGTTTGCGCCCTTCGACGTTCCGAGTGTGTCGGGAAACCAGGTGTGGGAAAAGGTCACGGGGTCCGTCCGCATCGACGGCCGTTTCGAGCGGCTGGACGCCTTCGAGTACCTGGCGGGGGAGTCCGGAAAGACGCGTTTCGAGACCGGAACGGGGACCCTCGTCATCGAGGGAGCGATCTCGTCCGGCCTCGCCCGCGGCAGCGTGAAGCTCGACGTGGACGAGGGGACGGCCCGCTTGAACAAGGTCGCGCTGGCCGGCGACGCGAGGCTCCTCGTGCGCATTCCCAACTGGAACCTCGTGGGCGGCCCCCTCGAGATTTCCGGAAGCCAGCTCGCTCTCACGAACGTCCGCACTCCCGGATCGCCCGAATCGCGTCCGTGGTGGGGGCGCTTCGAGATCCCGTCCGGCACGATCGCGGCGACGTCCAAGGCCCGCGTCGAGGCCCACAGCCGCGATGCGCGGCCGCTGCTCGCGGTGCTCGGTGCCAAGCTTCCGGCGTGGACGCAGGGCCTCCTGCGGCTCGAAGACTTCTCGGCCGTGGCGACGATCGCCCTCGGTCCGACCACGACCCGCATTCGCGGACTCGACGCGAACGGCGGCGGGTTTCACATCCAGGGCGATTACTCGAGCGACGGGCCGGCCCGCCGGGGCGCCTTCCTGATCCAGTCGGAAGCCCTCGGCGTCGGCGTGGAACTCGAGACGGAAGGCACGACGCTCCGGCTGCTCGGCGCGCAGAAGTGGTTCGAGGAGCAACGCAAAGGACGCGAGCCGGCTCCGGGTCCCTGAGTCGTCCCCGCCCGATCCGAGCCGTCGCGACGTCGGTGTGATTTCGGGAAGTCGCCCGGGCGGCGGCGAGAAAAAAAGGCCGCTAGCGCTCCCATTGCTTTCGGGAACTCGCGGCAGGATGGAGAAGATGGGCCAGAGGCCCACGCTCATGGAGTCGAGCAATGCCCTTGCCAACGCCGGTCCGCGCGGGCCCGGGATCTGAGGGGTGATCCCTGAACCCCGTCACGACGTGGTTGCGCACAGCCGGCGTCTCGAGGTCCGCGGGTTCGGCGACGCCGACGCGATACTCGTAGACGAGCTTGCCTCCGAGCCATTCCGTGACTCCGAGCAGGACCAACCCGAGCACGGAGAGGGCGAGGACGGCGGCCCAGCGTTCGGGGACAAACGCGGCGTCGTTGCGGCGAAGGAGGAAACTAAGGAGGTACGTCACCCCGACCGCAACGCTCGAGAGCAGATGCTTCGTCGCAGTCCGAAAAGCCGCGGCGCTCATCCTGACGCACAGGTAATCGATGGATCCGGCGATCGCCGAGGCGACGGCAAAGAGGAGCCCGATGCCGATGCACGAATAGGAAAAGCTGTACCAGTAAGGATCTTCCGGCCTGGCGGTATGGAGAAGATCTCCGAGAAAAGACAGGAAGAACGCTCCGATCGGAATGTGAACGAGCATCGCGTGAATCGGGTGACCGGCGATTGCCGCCTTGCTTTTCATGCACCGCCTCCATGCTCGACGAGTGCAAGCAGGGTGCCAGTGCCGGGTGTCGGTCTGAATCTTGCACGTCCATCCGGACGGAGGTGCTCATGGCCAGGTACGGACCGAAAGCCCAGGAGAAAGTCGAACGAGCGATGCATGAGCGCAAGGCCGGGACGCTCAGGTCCGGCAGGTCGGGGAAGAAGGTCACCAGCCGCAAGCAGGCGATCGCGATCGGCCTCTCGGAAGCCCGGCAAGCGGGAGGAAAGGTCCCGAAGACGAGGGCCGCGAGAGCTCGGAAAAAGACGTCCCGCGCCTAGGCCCTGGCACACGGCTTGCAGCTCATCATTCGGCAAGGTTCGGAGAGAAATCCCGAGCCACCGCCCGCCAATCAATTCCCACCAACTTCGGACCCGCCCCTCAGGGGGCGGCAGTCCCCTGTCTGCGGCTTGCCTAGCGTGGCACGAACGCTGCAGGGGAGGACTCGCGACAGAGAGTCGTTGGGTCGTACGGAAAGCGTCGTACGGAATTCCGGCCATTCGAAACACAGGATGCTTTCCCCGTGAAAAAAGAGAAGATGAACGCGATGCGTCCGCGTCGAGACGAGAAGCGCCATGAATGACGGCGTAGCGACGATCGGCAAGTACCGCATCGTCGGCCGCATCGGCGCGGGAGGCTTCGGCACGGTCTTCGAGGCCTGGGACCCGGTGATCAAGCGGCCGGTCGCCATCAAGGTCTGCAATGCGAGAAGCGAAGTGCAGGCCCGATTTCTCCAGGAAGCGGAGCTCGCCGGGCGCCTTCATCATCCCAACATCACGGCCGTGTACGAGTTCGGCGTGGAGGGCGAGGCGCCTTACATCGTCCAGGAGTTCCTCGGCGGCGAAGACCTGTCGGCTCTGATCGGTCGGCGGGAGGACGTCGATCTCGCGGAGAAGATCAAGATCCTCGTCGGCGTCGCGCTGGGACTCGAGTACGCGCACCGTTTGGGCGTCGTGCACCGGGACGTCAAGCCCGCCAACGTTCGCGTCCTGGAAAACCGCGTCGTCAAGATCATGGACTTCGGCATCGCCAAGGCGATGGATTCGCCGGGCATCGTGACGGGGACCGGGATCACGGTCGGCTCCTCGTGCTACATGGCCCCGGAGCAGGTGTGCGGCGATGCGATCGATCGGCGCACCGACGTCTTTTCCTTCGGCGTCCTCGCCTACGAGCTGCTCAGCTACCGCAAGGCGTTCGAGAGCGAGAACTTCTTCCAGATTCTCGAGATGATCGTCAAGGAAGAGGCCGAGCCTCTCGCCCTGGCCGCTCCATGGCTGCCCACGCCGTTGTCCGACGTCGTGGCTCGCGCGATGAAGAAGGCGCCCGGCGAGCGATTCGCCTCGATGAAGGAGCTGCGATCGGCCCTCGTCGCACTCAACCTGGCCGGGTCCGACCCGGAGCGTCTGCTCCTGGAGGTCATGGGGCTGGCCGATCCGGCGGCCCTCGAGGCGACGCATGACTGAGCAGCCGCGAAAGACGATTCTCCTCGTCGAGGACGACGTGGCGATGCGGACGGGACTGGAGGGCCTCCTCAACAGCGAGGGATACACGGTCGTCTCGACCAGCAATGGCCGTGAGGCTCTCGAGGTGCTCGCGGCGGCCGACGAGCCGCCGTCCTTGATCCTGCTCGATCTCATGATGCCGGTCATGGACGGCTGGAGATTCCTCGCGGAGCGGCGACGGGCCGCTGGCGCCCTCTCGAGGCCTCCGGTCGTGCTCCTGTCGGGCCTCGATTTCATCTCCGGAGCGACGGGCGTCTCCGATTTTCTCCGCAAGCCCGTCGACGCCACCGCCCTGCTCGAGTGCGTGCGGCGCTTCCTGGACTAGAACCCCCGGGCGCTGACCTCGTCCGACCGCTTTACGAGTTCCCGCCCTTCGGCTCGCCCGCGGGCGTAGGACGCGGAGGCGGATGCGCCTTGCTCTTCTCGGTCGGCTTTTCCTTCGGGTTGCCCGACTTCTCTTTCTCCTGTTCCTTCGGTTGATTCGGCCGATTCGCGCTCGCGGGCTGAGGCGGCGGGGCCGGATGCGGGCGCTCGGCCGTCGGCCGCGCAACCGGCTGGCCCTGGTCGTGTCCCGGCGCGGGAGCGCGGTGCTGCGGTTCTCCCTGGCGCGCAACGTACGGCGTCGGAACCGGGTGGATCGCCCTCTCCGGTGCCGGCTTGCCGGAATTCTGGACCTGCTCCGGGCGCGGGGTGGGCGGCGCGCCCGATCGCCGCCCGGCGTCCGCGCTGTTGTCCCGCGCGGGTCGGCCATCCGGTTGATGGAAGTCCTGTTGACGCGCGGGCGTGACCGGTCGATTCTGGACCCCGGCCGGCTTGCGCTCCTCGACGGCGGGCCGGACGGGTACGGGTTGTTCCTGGGCCGCGCTCGCCGGCGGCGCGGCCTTCGGCACATTTCCGGCGGGAGCCGGGTTGTTCGAGACGGGGCTCGACGCGGTCGCCAGCGTACGCCCCTTTGCGGGAGCGATTGGCTCGACTCGCTGCGGCGTGCTCTGCGCCGAGCCTCCGCGTGGAGCGAGCGTCACCTTGCCGTCGACGCCCGCCGCCGGACGCACGGCGGACGCCGCCTGAGTCTGGGATTGCACGGCCACCGGCGCGTGCCCGGCCTGGCGGCTGATCGCCAGGCTTGCGTCGAAGCGCGCGGGAGCCGGCGGGGGCGCGACGCGCGCCACGACCGGACGGGCCGCGACCGCCGCGACCGGCCGCGGCGCGGTTGCCTGGCTGCTCGCCGAGACACGGGTGGATGCCAGGGTCGGGGCCACGGGCATCGGACCGCGCAGGACCGGAGCCGCGACCGCCTGTTGGACGACGGTGCGTTCCGTGATCATTCCGGCCGCCACCGGGCGTCCGGAGACGAACGTGTTCTGATTCACGACCGTGACGTACGTCCGGTTCACGTAGGTGATGTTGGTGACCTGCGTGACGCGCACGGAGTCTTGGCGGCCCCACCACGGAATGAGGGGATCGCGGGGCGCGAGCGGAAACCAGCCGACGAAGCCGCCGCCGCCGACCGCCACGGCCCCCGGGAATCCGGGGCCGCCGCCGACGAAGGCGACGAGCGCGGGCGCGTAAGCGACGCGAACCGAGGGAGCGACCGGGACCCAGCACCAGCGCGACGACGCGAAGACCCAGCGCCCGCTGTGGTACGGCGCCCATCCCCACGGCTCCGTCGAAACCCACGTCCAGCCCCAGGGCTCCTGCCACATCCAGCGGCCGGCCCGGTAGGGCTCCCAGCCCGCGCTGACGGACGTCGGACTCCAGACCATTCCGTACTGCGGGATCCGCGTCCACCGGCCGAACTCGTCGAGGTCTTCGGCGCCAGCGACCTGCGCGCTGACGTACTGGCGCGACGGCGCGCGCAGGGCGCGGCTCTCCCGTTCTCCGGCCCAGCGGTCCCACGTGTCGACCGCGGGCAGTGCGATGACTTCGTAGCGCGGTGCATCGATCCCGTCGATGCGGATCCCGGCGTCGGCGCCGACGGAGACCTGTCCGCCGCCGGCGGCGATCGACGCGCTGCCCTGGTGGACCGAGACGCGGGTGTTGCCGTCGGCGTCCACGTCGATCCGGTACTCGCCGGACCGCTCGAAGGTCACGGCCGCGTTGGGGCTGTCGACCTCGAAGACCTCGTTGGACTCGAGGTTGGGAACGCGGAAGAACGCGATCCCCGACTTGAGCGCGAACTGCCGCGTGTCGTCCGTCAGGTTCAACGCGGTCAGGTCGCTGCCCGGCGCGAGCCGGACGGCGTCTCCACCGGGCAGCTGGAGCTCCGCGCGGGAATCTCCCCCGGTGTAAACCCGATCTCCGATCGTCATCGGCACGTTGCGGTCGGCCGGCTGCCAGTTGTCCGGATCGTCGCCGCGGGCGTAGGACACTTCGCCGTCGAGATACGAGACGCGGGCGACGGTTTGCGTGATCCCCGGGTCGTCGTCGGCGGGTGCCTGCCCGAACGCGAGACCCGTCGAGAGGACTGCGGCAAAGGCGAGAGTGGTCGAGAATCTGCGAATCGAGCTCATGGAGCCTCCCTCAAAAAGAAAGCGAACGGGGCGTGTCTGGACACGCCCCGCACGCAAGAATAGCTGATCGCGTTCGCGTCAGGAATGACGCGGCAACGGGTGAACCGGCGGCGAGCCGCCGTCGTGATCGACGATCGTGATCTCCTCGTTCTTGCGCCGACGGGCGACCATGGCGACGGCGCCGCCGACACCGAGAACGAGCACGCCGATCGGAAACCACGGAACGTGCCGCTCTGTGCGTGTCGCCGTGTTGGCGGCGGTCACGTCGACACCGGGATCCGGAAGGCCGGCGGCCGGAGGAAGTGCCGGGACCGGCGCGGCGGTCGCGGGGGCCGTCGCGGCCGTGGAGCCATCGGAGGCAGCGGGCGGCGGGGTGTTCGCCGAGGTGTCGGTCGAGGCGGCCGCGGCCGCGGCTGCCGCCTTCTCCTGCTCGGCGGCCGACGGGCTGGGCGCGGCTTCGATCTTGCGCTTCTGCGCGATCGCGGCCTTCGTCTTCTTCGCCCCACGCGAGGCAGGCGCCGTGACCGCAGGCGCGTCCGCCGGAACCTGGGAAGCCGGATTGAGGCTGGATGGAACCGGAGCCGGCGCGGCGTTCGTCACGTCGGGAGCCTGGGAAACGGGAGCGGAATCGGGAGCGACGGGCTGAGCCGGCGCTGCGACTGCCGGAGCGGTGGTGTCCGGAGCAGCCGACGGTTCGGCGGCGACCGGACTGGGAGCCGGTGCGGGCGGCGGCGCCTGCCCGGTGGCGTTCGGATCCTGCGCCCAAGAAACCGCCGCGAGTGAGAACGCGGCCAGCATCATCAGAAGGGGTCGTAATGTGGATCGCATCTGAGTCTCCTTTCGTTCGACACCCTTGGAGAGAGCAGATTCCGTGCCATCACGCGCAAAAAACGGGGCGGGATTTCTCCCGCCCCTGTTCTCGAAGGAAGACGACGGTGATTATTCCCAATAGGGAGTCACGTTGTAGAAGCCGTAGACCTTCTGTTGCCACTGCAGGTCGGCGATGTCGGGCCACTCGTCCTTGTCGAATCCCGGAGCGTCCTTCAGGCGCTCCTTGGGAACGTTCAGGATGAAGACGTGATCGATCATGTCGAGCGTCATGGCTGCCCATGGCACGGCGAACAGCTTGTGGCCGACGCCCAGGAATCCGCCGAAGGACAGCACCGCGTACGCGACCTTTCCGGTCCGCAGATCGAGCATGAAGTCTTCGATGGTTCCGAGGCTTTCCTTGCGGTCGTTCTGGACCGCGTTGCCAATCAGGGTCTTCGCGGTCAACGTGTTCCGTTCGAGCGTTCGAGTCGTCATCGTGCCTCCTTTGGTAGGGTCCCGGACTCCGGGCGCGCCATTCGCGCCGCACATGGACTTAACGAGCAAGAGTCGGGCCAGTTTTTGGGCCTCAGGGGCCCTCTCGCTCGCTGCGCCGCGCGCGCTTTGCGGCGGCTGGCTCGTGGATTTCCGCGTCGTGCCGGGCGCCGCGGAGGATCGCGTCCACGGCGCGATCGCTTCCCGACTCGGTCGTGCGCTCGAGCACGCGGTGGTCGGCGGCCACTTCCTGGCCGAGGTAGTCGCGCAGCCAGATGCGCTCGACGATCGGGTACGCCGCGACGAGCGGAAGGATCAGGACCGCGCCGACGACCCCGCCCACGGTCCCGCCGAGGATCAGGGCGAGCAGGACGACGAGCGTCGAGAGGCGGAGGCGTTTTCCGTAAACCCTCGGGATGATCACGTAGTTCTCGAACGCGTGGTAGAGCAGGTAGAGAGCGAGCACGGCCGCCGCGGCGAGGGGAGACACGGTCAGCGCGAACAGGACCGCGGGCACCGTCGAGACGAAGATCCCGAGGATCGGCAGGACGTCGCACACCGCGACGAGCAGCGACAGGGGAAGGGCAGCCGGCACACCCAGCACGGAAAGGACCGCGAACGCGAACGCCCCGGCGAGCGCCGACGTGATCACCTGCCCCTGCATGTAGGCCGTGACGACGTCGGAGACGTCCGGCATCGTCAGCGCCATCTTGCTCCGGTGTCGGCGCGGGACGTACGCGAGCAGCCATGCGTACGTGCGCTTCCCATCGACGAGCAGGTAGAAGGAGAGCGCCAGCGTCAACACGATGCCCTCCGCGACGCGGACGGCGACGGGGCCCCAGGCCAACGGTTGCTTCAACGACTCCGTGACGCCGGGCGATGCCGGGACTTCGAACATCTGGTCGGCCACGCTGGCCAGCACCGGGTAGTTGGCATGGAGGCTGTTCGAGACGAGCTTGCGATAGCTGTTGAGGTGCTGGAAGAAGTCGACGCCCTGCGAGACCAGGGGAGGCAGCGCGACCGCGAGGAAGAGCGCGGCCAGGCCGAGCGCCACGAGGGCGACGGCCGCGACCGCCAGGGATCTCGAGAGCCCCCGGCGCTCGAGCAGGCGCACCAACGGGTCGAGCGTCACCGCCACGAGAATCGCGATGAAGACCAGCACGAGGGCCGGAAGCAGGCGGATCAGGACGAACACGAGTCCCGCCGCCAGAAGCAACTTCGCAATCGTCGCCGCGGGCACGCGCACGGCGATTTCGAGACGCGCATCCTCCCGCTCCTCGGATTTCGAAGCCTTGGCGTTCACCGTCTTCCCATGAGCAAGGACGCTGCCAGATCCGGGGTCAGGTCTCTCAAAGTGTGACTTTGTTCGAGAGCCGCCGAGAAAACCGGCAATTTGAGAGACCTGACCCCATCTGGTGGCCCGAATCTTGAATAGACAGCGGACGGAAGGTGGGGGTTCCAATGATGATCGAAGACTTCATGCGTTTACCGGTCGGGTCGCTGGTTTCCGGTTCGAGGCCGGTGATCGAGTGTCCGGTCTGCCGGCGCCGCGGCGCGTTGGACCGCCTGCGCAACGGCGCCTGGCGGTGCGTTCACGTCGAGGCGTCGCTGATCTACACGGACGGAATGGTGATCGAGCCGCGCGACCACTGCGAATTGCAGCAGCCCGCCGGTCCCGGTCTCGCAGTGAGGGAAGTGAAGTGAAGGAGGGCCCATGAGACACGCCCGCCTCGAGCCACCGGCCGGCACACCCGCTCCGAAGGCGTACACCGAGATCGGCCCAAGGCGCATCGTGATCGAGGTGCTCTGCCCCGAGCGAGCGATGGCGCACTTCACGTTCGGTGCCTTCCGATCCGAGGAGGCCGACGCGGTGAGGGTCGTTCACTGTCCGATCTGCGGAAAAATTCACGCCCTCGTCTCGGCCGCGGAATGGGTCGATGGCGTCGCGGCCGAGCGGGGACGTCACGTCGGCCTGCCGGGCCGACCCTTGAAGGAGGGGCCATGGAAAATCAAGATCGCGGAAAGAAGGCCGGGCCGGGCGAGGCGAACCCTGACGAGAAGCGTCGGGATCAGGGAGGGTTCCAGGAGAACCCCGCCGAGCAGGGGCTGAAAACGCCGCCGGCGATTCCCGCAGGCGACGACTCGGGCGAGTGGACCAGGGGCGGCGGGTCGGATCCCAGCGAGCCCAGGCCGAAGGGCGGGACGCCGAAGCGTTGATCGTTCCGGGGGCGGATCACTGGGGAGCCGGCGGGAGCGCCGTGAAGTGGATTTCCTTGCGCTCGAGCACCGCGCCGCTGCCCGGATCGCTCGACGTGACGAGGAGCGTATGAGTGCCCGCCGCGACGCCCTCGATCGTCAGCGTCGTCTGCCCGTCCTTGATCGCTCCCTTCGGCTCGTTGTCGAGAAAGATCTCGAGCCTCGGCTTCGGGGGCGGCGTGGCGTCCTTCGCGGCCGCGGCCTGTCCCGGCTGCTTCTCGAGCTCCGCGGTGACGCGCACGGATCCCTCCGGAATGCTGGCGCCCTCCATGGGCTCGCTGACTTTCAGGCGATAGGGCCCCTGGAAGGGATCGACGTTGCGGCCAGCGAAGAGGACGGCCGCGACCGCAAGCCAGGCGCCGATCGCGACCGTGCGAAGGACTGCGCGGGGCCTCGCGTTCATGGCGCCTCTCCTTTCGGGAGCTCAGGCGGAAGATCCGCCTCGGTCCTTCGAGGGTGCAAGCGTCGTGCCGTGGAATAACCGGCCCCCCCGTCAGATTCAGACCGACGGCCGCCTCCGAGCCCTGCCGACTTGACCGACGCCCTCGGGCGTCAGAACAGGAGAATCTCCATGAGACTGCATCGGGTCACCGGCCTCCTCCTCGCCCTGGTCGCCGCGCCTGCCCTTGCCCAGATGGGAGGCCCCCCGGCGCCGCCCGCGGGCGGGACGCTCTCGGTTCAGAAGCCCACGTTGACGCCGTTTGCGAAAGAAGCCGCGATCGGCGGCATGTCCGAGGTCGAGCTCGGGCGCCTCGCCGCCGACAAGGCGACGGACCCCATGGTGAAGGCCTTCGGGCAGCACATGGTGGACGACCACACGAAGATCAACGACGATCTGAAGGCGATCGCGGCCCAGGCCGGCGTCCAACTGCCGGACAGCGTCGGCTCGAAGCAGAAGAAGGTCTTCGACAAGCTTTCCGCTCTCTCAGGCGCCGCGTTCGATAAGGCCTACATCGACGACATGGTGTCGGATCACAAGGACGACGTCTCGGCGTTCGAGAAGGCCGCGCGCTTTTCGGGAGACTCGCCGTTCAAGAAGTTCGCCGCCGACGAGCTGCCCACCCTCAAGGATCATTTGAAGATGGCCCAGGAGGCGCAGGCGGGTCTCAAGGCTGCCAAGTAACGATCCAAGCCAGGGAAGAAGAGGGGAGCGAAGAAGGGATGCGGCCGACTGGCCGCATCCCATTTGAGACAGGCTCTTCGGGTCACGCCAACCGGCGCAGGGACAAACC
>DATMNJ010000005.1:0-4716 GCA_035569175.1 Thermoanaerobaculia bacterium
CGAGCGCGGCGAGGGCCTCGTCGGGGTGTCCGGTCCAGAGCTGCGTCATCCCGAGGTTCGACATGGCATCGGCGTTTTCCGGTTCGAGGGCGAGCGCCTTGCGGTAGGCGTCGAGCGCGGCGGGGAAATCGCCGAGCATCGTCTCGGTGCCGCCCAGGTTGTTCAGCGCGTTGTAGCTGTCCGGGGCGGCGCGGACGGCGCGGCGGAACATCTCCGCCGCGTCGGCGTAACGGCCAAGGTCGTAGTACAGCCCGGCGAGCTGGTTGAAGACCGCGTAGGACGGCTCGAGCTCGATCGCTCGGCGGAACGCCGTCTCGGCGCCGGCCGTGTCGCCCTCGACCTCGCTCGCCCGCCCGAGGCCGAGCAGGGCCTGGACGTCGCCGGGACGCGAGGCGAGCGCGCGGCGGAAGGCCAGGGCCGCTTCCTTCCCCTTACCCGTCTCGAGCAGGGTTTCGCCGGTCGTGACGTCGACCTCGGGCAGTCCGGGGTCGAGGGCGCGCGCCGTGTCGCTTGCCGCGATGGCGCGGTCCGCCCAGGCCCGGTCCTTGGTGTCGCGAAACGTCTGCAGGTCGGCGCGGGCGAGGGCGGCCTGGACGAGGGCGGAGTTGGGCTTCTCCTCGGCGAGCCTGCGAAGAATCGCCAGCGCCTTCTCGACGTTGTCCCGCCGGTCGTAGCGCCGCAACAGGCCGACCGCCTGGAGGTAGCGCTCCTGGTCGGCCGGCGTGTCGAGGCCCGACGGCGTCGGCGTGCGCTGGGCGCCGCGCCGCAACCGCAGGTCCCGGATGACGCCGTCGGCCACGAGGTCCTGGAGCGGGAAGAGCGCGGCGCCATCCAGGGCGTTGGCGGCGATTTGCGCGCCGCTGGCGTCGAGCAGGCGATAGGTGATGCGAAAGCGGTCGTTCTCGCGCTGAAGGGTTCCGGACAGGATCAGGTTGGCCCCGAGCCGCCGTGCGATCGCCGGGATGCCGGCACTGGAATCCGGAGGCGCGGTCTCCGGCCGCGGCGTCACCACCTGCAGACCGGTCACGTTGGAGAGGCGTGCGGAGACGGTGTCGGCGAGGCCGACGCCCCAGAGCTCCCCCTCGGCGGTCGTCGTCAGGTTGCGAAAGGGGAGGATCGCGAGCTGCCGGATCGCCATGGACGGCTCGGGTGGCCCGAGTCTCGGGCGGACGAGGAGGTACGCCGCTCCGGCAATCGCGGCGCCGGCGAGGACGGCCCCCGCGAGCCTCCAGGGCGCGGGGCCGCGCGCGGCGGGCAGCGCTCCGGCTCCGGACATGCCCGCGAGCGCCGACTCGATCTCGAGCCGCACGTCCCCGGCGTCGCGCAGGCGGCGGGCCGGGTCTTTCTCGAGGCACTTCTGCAAGAGCTCGCGCACGCGCTCGGGCGTGCGGACGGGCAGGCTCGCCCAGTCCGGCTCCAGGTGAAGGATCGCGCCGACCGCGTCCGGAACCGTTTCGCCCGTGAAGGCGCGCTTGCCGGTCAGGCTCTCGAACAGGATGCACCCGAACGCCCAGATGTCGGTCCGCCGGTCGGTCTCCTTGCCGCGCGCCTGCTCCGGGCTCATGAACTCGGGCGTGCCCACGATCTCGCCCGGCCGCGAGTCGGACATCACGAGCGTGGGGGAGCGCGACATGTCCCCGGCGAATGGCATCTCCATCGCCTTGGCCAGGCCGAAGTCGAGGACCTTGACCTTGCCCTCCGGCGTGATCTTGATGTTCGCCGGCTTCAGGTCGCGGTGGATGACGCCCTTCTCGTGGGCGACCTCGAGCGCCTCGGCGACCTGCGAGGCGATGCGCAGCGTGTCGGGAATCGGGAGCGCGCCCGTGGACAGGCGCTGCGCGAGGGTCTCGCCCTCGACCAGCTCCATGACGATGTAGCGCGTGGCGCCGTCTTCCTCGGCGCCGTAGATCGCGGCGATGGTCGGATGGTTGACGGCCGCGAGCATCCGGGCCTCCCTCTCGAAGCGCGTGACGCGGCCGGCATCGCTGGCGAATTCCTCGGGAAGGACCTTGATCGCGACGGCGCGCCCGAGCTTGCGATCGATCGCGCGGTAGACCTCGCCCATGCCGCCGACTCCGAGCAGGTCGACGATCTCGTACGTGCCGAGGCGGGAGCCGCTCTGAAGCGTCATGGAGAGCCTATTCTGATTCTATTTCGGTTCGGACCTGCCCTTAGAATGCACACGTGAAGCCCCTTCGCGCGGTCTTCAGCCTGGCACTGTGCGCCGTGTGCCGGGCCGGGCAGGCGCGCGCGGCCGGGCCCGCCCTGGCCGAGACGATCGATCGATTCGACCACCTTCGGGTCGGGGACGCGGTCTCGGTCTCGGCCCTGACCCTTTCGGCCGGCCGCTTCACATGCCGGCTCTCGGCGGGGCGGGCCGCGCCGGTGCGCGCCGGCGACGAGGTGGTCGGCCTCTTCTTCGAGGGCGAAGGCGCGATGGAGTACGTCTCGACGGATCCCGTCGAGGCCCCGCTCGTGCTCTTCGACGTCCGGAAGGGATCCGGGCTCCGTGCGGAGAGGACCGAGCGCGGCGTCGTCGTGCGCGACGCCTTCCGGCGCCTCCTGTGGCTCGCGCAGGGCGCGCCGGTGCCCCGGGCCGAGGGGCCGTCGGCGGCGCCGCTCGACGGCTCCTTTCGAAAGGAGCGGGAGAAGTTCGGGCGCCTCCACGCGGCTCCGCTGTCCCACGACTTTGCGCTGCAGCGGCTGAATGCGCCGGCGGCGCCGCTCGTCTGGGCCGAGCTGGACGGCGGCAAGGAAGATCTCGTCTACGAGCTCGACCGGGTGGACCACCCGTCCGAGGCGCTGCTGCTCCTGCATGCGAGCGAATCGCGGGAGCCGGAGCTGCGCAAGTTCCTGTGGCCCGTCGCCCTGTCGCACCAGCCCATCGACCGCGACGCCCGCGACCCGGCGCCGCCGCGCTTCCGGCTGACGGCCGTGGACGTGGACCTCGCGGACAGCGGCGGCAACGACGCCACAATGGCCGTGACGGAGACGCTCGTCCCCGTGGGGGCGCCGATCGCCGCGCTGCGCCTGGACCTCGTGGACACGTGGTACGCGCAGGCGGGCTCGACGCTGGGCCGGCGCTCCGAGCGCGTCCGGGCGGTGACCGACGAGGCGGGGCGCGGCCTGGCCTTCGACCACCGCGGCGACGAGATCGTCGTCCAGCTCGCGGAGCCGGCGCCGGCGGATCGGCCGGTCCGGCTGCGCTTCGAGATCGAGGGCGACTTCCTCATCCGGCCGGGGGGCGACAACTACTGGGAGCTCGGCGTGTCGTCGTGGTTTCCGCAGCCCTACCTCGGCGAGCAGGCGTACACGTTTCACGCCGTGGTGCGCGTGCCGCCGCCTTTCGTGCCGTTCGCATCCGGGGCGACCGTGCGGCGCGCCGTGGAGTCCGGGCGCAACGTCCTCGAGGCCCGCGTGGACCGTCCGATCCAGTGCGCCGTCATCCTCGCTGGAAAGTACGCGACGCGCGAGGAGGTGCGCGACGGCGTCACGATCCGCGTGGCGACCTACGACCTCGAAAACGAGCGCTCGATGAAGCAGCTCACCAACGTGGCCGCGGAGGTCATCGCGTTCTATAGGAGCTTCCTCGGGCCATTCCCGTTCGACCAATTCGACATCATCGAGATCAACGACTACGGCTACGGCCAGGCGCCGCCGGGCGTCATGTTCATCACGAAGGAGGCCTTCGATCCGCTGATCGGCGACATGACCCAGTTCTCTGCCTGGGGCGTCGCGCGAACGTTCGCGCACGAGATCGCCCACCAGTACTGGGGCATCGCCGTCCGGATCCCCTCCTACGCCGAGCAGTGGTTGGGCGAGTCGTTCGCCGAATACTGCGCGGCGTCGTTCCTCAAGGCCCGGCGTAGCGAGGCTGTCGCGACGGCCCTGGCGTCCCGGTGGAGGCAGAGCGCGGCGTACGCGGCCGACACCGCGCCGATCCCCATGGCGAGCCGCGTCTTCGTGAAGGACGACGCGGTGAAGCGGTCCGAGATCCGCCGGGGGCTCCTGTATGGCAAGGGCCCGCTCGTCCTCGATGCCCTCCGGCGCGAGCTCGGCGACGAGGCCTTTCTCGAGTTCCTGCGCGCCTACCAGTCGGCCTTCGCCTGGAAGTTCGGGTCCACGCGGAGCGTGGCCGAGCTGCTCGAGGCGCGCACGAAGAAGGACTTCATGCCATTCTTCGACCGGTACTTCTGGGGCATGGAAATGCCGAAGGAGGGTGCCGGTCCGTAAACCCCCTCCGCACCGATTCGTCTGATCTTTCGGAGGTAATGATCATGTCGAAACGCACAGTCGGATTTCTGGCGGGGGGATCGCTCTGCGCCCTGTTGCTGGCGGCGTCGCCGGCCGAGGCCGGGCCGGTGAAGAAGCGCGCCGAGAACCAGCAGGACCGCATCGCCCAGGGTGTCAAGAGCGGGCAGCTCACCGCGAAGGAGACGGCACGGCTCGAAACGAAGGAGTCGCGTCTGAATCAGGAGGTCCGCGACATGCGGGCGGTCAACGGCGGCAAGCTGACGGGCAAGGAGAAGGCGGCCGTCAATCAGCAGCAGAACACGCTGTCCCGGGACATCTATAACCAGAAGCACGACGCGCAGACGCAGCCCCACTGACCAAGCGGGGGATTCCGGAAGGCGCCCGTGGCGACACGGGCGCCTCACCGTTTTGAGCGGTCCGATTTTCGCCGTCGCTCGACGCCATCCGGATCTCGGCGGGATA
>DATMNJ010000006.1:0-2357 GCA_035569175.1 Thermoanaerobaculia bacterium
CGATCAGCAGGGCGCAGCCGAAGCGAAACGCGTTCCAGGGCTCCTTGAAGAAGGCAACGTCCACGCAGAGGGCGCCGACCAGGGAAACTCCCATCCAGACGGCATAGGCGGTTCCCATCGGGATCGTCTTCATGGCCATCGAGAGAAACACGGCCGCGCCGAGTCCGGACACCAGGTAGCCGACCAGAGGAAGCGCCCGCGCGAAGCCGTCGGTGAGCTTCAAGCTGACGATCCAGGCGACCTCGAAGAGCGCCGAGAGCATCAGGAGCAGCCACGGTCGCGCCGCGGCCGCGTGCATCAGGCCTTCGCGGCGCGCGGCCGCGCAACGGGCGGGGTGGTCCGAGCTCCGCCGATTCCGAGCATGCGAGCGACGCTGCCTTTCTGAAGCGTGGGCTTCGAGGACAGCGTGCGCCCCCCGGGCGAGGATCGGCTGAAGCTGTCGTTCGGACCAGGTTCGGAATTGCGCCGCCGCCCTCTCGATCGCCGCCGAGACGAGCGGCGATTCGGCCGGTCCGATCCCGGCCTTTTTTCGCCCTCCCGGGGGGGCGCCGTCTGGCCGCGTCGCCCGAGCCGTTCTCGGGCCCCTGCGAGTCACCAGAGGCCGTGCGCTCAGTTTCGATATGCGCCCGGAATGAGTCGTCCGATAAGTTGATCCTTTACAAAGATTTGACCTCGCCCCGCAAGCGGCTTAACGGGCCCGGGGCACGCTCCGCGTACTGCGTCCCTCGGTCCTTCCATCCGCCCCGAGAGATCGGGGCCTTTTTCGGTTGGGGACGGGTCGTGCCCGGCGGCGATTGCCGTTCACGAATAGTTGACTGGACATTCACACCGCTTTAACAGTTCAATCTTACGTTCCCGCCCGGTCCGGTAGTGACTTCAGAGCAGCGGCCGTAGCAAACTTTCGCGAGGAGGGGAGATGAAGAAACTGGCGACCCTGGCGCTCTTACTGGGAATGTTGTCCGGTCGAGCCTTCGCGCAAGACGCGCCGGACACGAAGAAGGACCCAACCCCCGCGCAACTGCAGGAGATGAGGCGAGCGCTCGAGGCGCAACAGCAGCAGATCGAGAAGCTGAAGGCGGAGGCCGCCGAGCGCGACAAGGCGCTCGAGCAAATGCAGAAGCAGGTTCAGGATCAGTTGAACCAGACCGAGGCGGCCGCGGCGAGAGCGGCTCAGTCCGCGCAGTCGGCGGAGTCCTCGGCGCAGGCCGCGCAGGTTGCGCCGCCGGTTGCCCTTCCGGAAAAGCCGGGCCTCTTGCCGGCGTCGCTCTCCAGTTCCATCGAGCCGTTGCTGCAGCAGCCCAACCCGGCGACGTCGATGAACACGCCACCCTGGGCGGTGCTGAAGATCAGCGACAACGTGAACTTCCGCTTCGGCGCGGTGATCCAGCCGACCTTCGAGGCTCTGCAGGATGCCAACAGCCAGGGGTACTCGCAGAACTTCTACCTGCGCCGCGCGCGCTTCAACGTCCTGGCGACGCTGCCCGAGGGCGTCACGGTGTTCTTCCAGACCGACGATCCGAGGGTCGGCAACGCGGGCGCCAATGGTGCCAAGAACATCAACTCGGGATTTCTGATCCAGGACGCCTACGCGCAGTGGGCCTTCGCCGGCAAGGCGGCGGCCCTCCAGGCGGGCCTGTTCCTCGTTCCGACGGTCCGGCAGGTCCTCACGAGCGTGTCCACGTTCCTCTCGCTCGACCTTCCGACCTGGGCGCAGCAGGAGGGCACCGTCGAAGAGGCCAACGGCGGCCGCGATTACGGTGTCGGGCTGAACGGCGCCCTGCTGGACGAGCACCTCACCTACCGCGTCGGCGTCTTCTCGGGCTATCGCGATCCGACGTCGCCGCTGCCTGCGCCGCTCGGGCCGGCCGCCGGCTCGCGCAACCCGCCGCGGATCGCCGGCCGCCTCCAGTACGACTTCTGCGACACGGAATACGTCTACGCGTACAACGGCACGAGTCTCGGAAAGAAGAAAGTCATCGCCATCGCGGCCGTCGGAGATGGCCAGGGCGACTACAAGGGCTACGGCGGCGACTTCTTCCTCGACTGGCCGATCGGACCGGGCGCGGTCACGGCCGAAGTGGACTACATGCACTTCAACGGCTCGCCGTTCATCTACGAGATCGGCACTCCGCCGGTGGCGACGACTTTGCCGAAGCAGTACACGATCTTCGCCGACGCGGGCTACTACTTCTCCGATTTCAAGCTGCAGCCCTTCGCCCGCTACGAGTCGCTCACGTTCGACCAGCTCACCAACCTGGCGAAGGAGCAGACGCGCTACGGCGGCGGTTTGAACTACTACGTCTTCGGGCAGAACTTCAAGATGACCGCGTACTACGAGAGGATCGTTCCGAAGGTGC
>DATMNJ010000007.1:0-2882 GCA_035569175.1 Thermoanaerobaculia bacterium
GAAAACGCCCCGGCGGGCCGGGGCGTTCTTAAGATTCGAGAACGTTCGTCGTGCGGTCGGCTACAAAGCCTCGCCCTTGAGCGGGATCTCGATCTTCTCCTTCTCCTTGTCGGATGTGTACAGCGTCACTTTTCCGTCGACGACGCCCTTCTTGACCTTGTCGTTGGCCTTGACCACGACCGTGTAGGAGACGCCTTCCTGAGTCGGCACGACGTCGGTGACGAAGCCCGGCACGTTGACCTCGGCCTTCGTGACCTTGATCGGGGTCCCGGGCTTGTTGTTGGTGACGACGATGTTGCGCGTGATCGGATCTTTGCCGGGCGTGAAGTTTCCGAAGTTGACCGTGATCGGCGTCACCGAGATCCGCGGCCGCACGATGCCCGAGACCGGAACCTCGAGCGAGGGCTGCTGCTGCACGCCCGTGTTGATCCGAATCGGCGCGTTGAGCAGACCTTCAGGCGCGTCGCCCGTGACGGAAACGGCGAGTTTGTACTGCTCGCCCGCCCGCCCGGCGATCTTGTCCTTGTCGCCCACCGGGGCGATCTCGGCCTTCAAGTAGGGCTGCGATATTTCGGCGACGGTCGGCTTGAACCCCTTCTCCTCGGAAATGAGAATCACGTCCTGGGCGGAGGGGTCGCCCTTGACGACTGAGAAGCGAACGTATCCCTGCGGGGCGACGTCGACGAAGGGCTTCACGACCGCCTTGACGAAGAGGTTCATCTGCGGCCGGTCGGGGTCGTTCGAGACGACGAGCACCGACTTCGAGATCGGACCGGAGAAGTTCTTGGTGTCGACGCTCGTGTGCACCTTGCCGTCGGCGCCGGGCTTGATCAGCTTGTCGAAGGAGGAAACGGTGCAGCCGCAGGAGGGACGGGCGTCGGTGATGACCAGGTCCGAGCCTCCCGAGTTGTGGATCAGGAAGTCGGTCTCGATGAGCTGGCCCTTCGGAACCGTGCCCACGTCCTTGGTCTCCTGGCTGATCTCGAGCTTGGGCGCGGCGACCGACTTTCCGGCCGAGGGCTTCGCCGTCTGCGCGGGCGCGGCCGAGGCCGCCGGCTTGGTTTCGGCGGGTTTCTGGGCCAGGGCCGTTCCCGCCGCGAGCAGCGCGACGGCCGACAGCCGACCGATTTTCAGGACATGAAGCATCTTCCATTTCCTCCTGTCATAGCGAATCAAAGGCGGTAAACCCTCGGAAATCCGGGCCTATTTCCGAAAACGCCTCCATTAGACCAAACTCCGGGCGGAAAGATGAGTGAAAAGCGGAGCTTTCACCTGGTTCCCGTCGGCGGCACCGCCATGGTTCCCCTCGCCGCCCTCCTCCTCGAAGAAGGTCATCGCGTCACCGGCAGCGACGGCCCCCTGTACCCGCCGATGTCCACCCTCCTCGAGCGCCTCGGAATCCCGGTGTCCCGGGGCTTTTCTGCCGAGCACCTGCCCGCCGGCTGCGACACCGTGATCGTCGGCAACGCGGCGCTGCGCGATAACGTCGAGGCCTCCGAGGCGGCGCGGCGCGGGCTGGACGTCCTCTCGCTGCCCCAGGCCGTGAAGCGCCACCTGCTGCCGGGCAAGACCTCCGTGGTCATCACCGGGACTCACGGCAAGACGACGACCTCCGCGCTGACGGCCTGGTTCCTCCTCGACGCCGGGCGCGACCCGGGCTTCCTGGTCGGCGGTGAGATGAAGAACCTCGGCCGAGGCTACCGGCGCGGAGCCGGTCCCCACTTCGTCCTCGAGGGCGACGAGTACAACGCGGCCTTCTTCGACCGCGGACCCAAGTTCCTCCACTACGAGCCCCGGCAACTTTTCGTCGGCAACATCGAGTACGACCACGCCGACCTGTATCCCGACCTGCCGTCGGTGATCGAGGCCTTCCGCTCCGTCGTGCGCCTGGTCCCGCCCGACGGCGTCGTCGTCGTCAACGCCGACGATCCGCGCGTCGCGGCGCTCGCCGGGGACTCCCACGCCGCCGTCTTGCGCGTGGCGCTGGACGATCCCGAGGCCGATTTCTCGGCTCGGGACGTCGCGTTCCGGCCGGACGGCACGGACTTCACGCTCCTCGAGGGGGGCCTCGCGACCGCGAGGCTGTCGTCGCCGCTGTCCGGCCTTCACAACGTCCGCAATGCCCTCGGCGCGATCGCCCTCGTGCGCGGCCTCGGCCTCTCGGCCGGTGAGATCGCGCGCGCGCTTCCCCGCTTCGCCGGCGTGCGGCGCCGGATGGACGTGCGCGGCGAGAAGAACGGCGTTCTCGTCGTCGACGACTTCGCGCACCACCCGACGGCCGTGCGCGGGACGATCCAGGCCGCGCGCGCCCGCTTTCCGGGGCGGAGGCTCTGGGCCCTGTTCGAGCCGCGCTCGAACACGGCGGGGCGCAAGATCTTCGAGGACGACTATGCGGAGGCGTTCGCCGCCGCCGACGCGCTCGTCGTCGCTCCGGTCTTCCATTCGGGCCGGATCGCGCCGGAGAACCAGATCGACCGCGCGTCGCTCGTCCGCGGTTTCGGAGACGCCGCCGAGAGACCCGCGTTCGCGCCGGACGCGATCGCGGACATTCCGGCGATCCTGCGCCGCGAGTCGAGACCGGGCGACGTTCTGCTGCTGATGTCCTCCGGGGCCTTCGGCGGCTTGCCGGAGACGCTGCTCGAAGAGCTGTGACGACGCGGCGTCTGGCCTGCGGCGCCCTCGGGATCCTCGGCCTCGCCCTGTACCTGTGGCCGGCGATCGCCGCGCCCGTCGTCCTCTGGGCCGACAGCCAGTTCGACCTGCGCTGGGCCCGCGAAGGCGTCGGGATCGTCTCTCCCGCGCCGATCGAGGGGATCGTCCATCCGGCCAAGCCGTTCTACATCCTCTTCCTCAAGGCCGTCCTGCTCGTGGCGCCGGTCGGC
>DATMNJ010000008.1:0-9399 GCA_035569175.1 Thermoanaerobaculia bacterium
GGGCGATGCGCACGACGCGCTCCACGAAGCGGGCGTTCGAGTCGGCCAGCTCGCCCTTTCGGTAGAAGATGTTGTCCTCGAAGCCGACGCGCACGTGGCCTCCCATCGCGATGGCGAGGGCGGCCATCGCGGTCTGCCGCCGCCCGATTCCGGCGACCGTCCAGGTGGAGCCGGCGGGAATCGAGCGGGAGAAGTGCATCAGGTTCTCCGGCGTGGCTGCCGCGGCGCCCGGGACGCCGAGGACGAAATCGAAGTGCGCCGGCGGCGTCAGCAGCCCCTTCGCAAAGAGGACGTCGGCGGTCGCGAGCATCCCCGCGTCGAAGATCTCGAGCTCCGGCGTGACGCGATACTTCCGGATGCGCTCCAGGATCGCGCGGATCGTGGGCAGCGAGTTCTCGAACACCTCGTCGCCGAAGTTGCACGTGCCGAGAGTCAGCGTCGCCATGTCGGGCGCGAGCTCGAGCGCGGCGATCCGTTCCTCGACGCCCATGCCGACCGCGCCTCCCGTCGAAAACTGCTGGATGATCGGGCAACGCGAGCGGATCGCGGCCGAGTAAGCCCGAAAGGTGGCGAGGTCCTGGGTGGGCCGGCCATCGGGCGTGCGGCCGTGGACGTGGCCGATCGTCGCCCCGGCGTCGAAGGCCCGCCGGTACTCGTCCCCGACCTCGTCGGGAAGTAGGGGAAGGTGCGGCTGCTGCGCCCGCGTCACCTCGGCGCCGACGCCCGCCACGGTGATGAGGAGCGCGTCGCTCAGGAGCGCCCTCGCTGCTTGTCGAGCGGAACGACGCAGGTGCCGATCGCGCGCGCCACGACGAGCGGAGGCTCGAGGACCCGCGCCGAAGACCCCTCGGCTGGCTCGATCACGCGGCGCGCTTCGAAGCGCATCTCGCGCGAGGTCCTTCCGAGGCGCGTGATCAACGCCTCGACCTCCAGGTAGTCGCCGCCGCGGACCGGCGCCAAGAACTCGACGGAGGCGTAGGCGCGGAAGAGGCCCTCGTCGCCGTCGTGGCGGATGAGCAGCTCCGTGGCCGCATCGCCGAAGAGCTTGAGGACGAAGGCGCCGTCCACGAGGCCGCCGCCGTAGTGCGTCTGCTCGGCGCCGACCCGCAGCCGCAGCACCACGCGCTCGCTCACGGGAGGCTCGCCCCGGCGCGGTCGCGGCGGGTCATTTCGTCGAGGAGAAAGGCAGCCACCCGCGAGGCGGTCGTGCCCGGGCCGAAACCGGCATCGTAGCCGAGCTCCTTGGCCAGGGCGTGGTCCACCCGGGCGCCCCCGGCGATGAGAACGACCCGGTCGCGCAGGTGCTCGGCCTCCAGCATGTCCACCAGGTCGGTGAGGTGTCGGACGTGGATCTCGTTCTGAGTCACGGTCGCCGACACGAGCACGGCGTCGGCCCTGGTCGCGCGGACCTGGCGGACGACCTCGGCCACGGCGACCTGCGCCCCGAGATTGCGGGCATCGACCGAGTGGTAGCGCTCGAGTCCGTAGTCGCCGGCGAAGCCCTTCATGTTGAAGATGGCATCGAGGCCCACCGTGTGGGCGTCGGACTCGAGCGCACAGCCGAGCACCACGATGCGGCGGCCGAGGCGGCGCGCGATCTCGGCATCGATCTCCTCCCGTCCGAGCGCGGCGGCGGGAGCCTCCTCGGCGGTGATGCCGGAGAGGTCGATGTCGTGGGTGGCGCGGCCGTAGACCACGAAGTACGTGAAGTCGGGGGCAATCGCCTCGGCGAGCGTGACGTACGGCTCCCGAATTCCCATCTTCGCGACGTAGCGCTTGGCGGCCTCGGTCGCCACGGCGGACTTGGCCACCGGGAGCGTGAAGGAGATCTGGACCGCCCCGTCGCCCGTCTTGTCGCCGTACGGGCGAACCGTCTTCGCCGCGTTCACGCGGTCGCCCCCGCCGGCGCCTGGCTCCACGCTTCCAGGAACGGATTGGCGTAGGCGGGGTCGCGCCGCACGACACCGTCGTAGCCGCGGCCGCCGTCGATCCGCCGGCGGGTGTCGGCGAAGACGCCCTCGGCCAGCGCCGCGAAGAGGCCGTGCTCGGCCACGCGGCCCAGGATCCGCTCCGCGCCCCCGAGGACCTCGCGGGCCCGGCGGACGATGCGTCCATCCGGCCGGAACGCCAGTTCTTCGCGCAGGTGCCGCGCGTTGCGGCGAATCGTCTTGGCCTGCTCGATCGCGAGCCAGCGGTCGTGCAGGAAGGGCGTGTGGAGGGCCTCGGTCAACATGCCGAGCAGGTGGATCGACTGGCCCGTCGCGACGGACGTCAGGACGAACAGGGCGTTCTGCTGATATCCGCGGAAGACGTTGCCCGTCATGTGCTTGGTCGGGGGCATGTACTTGAGCGGCGCATCCGGGAAGATCTCCCGCGCGGCCTCGGCCTGGGCGATCTCGTGGAGCAGACCGTCTTCGAGCTCGGGGTCGATCTCGAAGGCGTGGCCGAGCCCGATCTGCCAGTTCTCGAGGCCCGCGTCGCGGGCGAGCCTCTCGTTGATGAACTGTGAGGCCAGGACGGCGGGTGCCTGCTCGACGGCGTCGGCGGTCGTGAGGTAATTGTCTTCGCCCGTGTTGATGACCACGCCGGCCGCGGCGTTGATCCGGCGCGAGAAATTCTGGTCGATCAGCGTCCGGAGCGGGTTGATGTCCCGGAAGATGATGCCGTAGAGGGCGTCGTTCAACATCATGTCGAGGCGCTCGAGGGCGCCCATCGCGGCGATCTCGGGCATGCACAGGCCTGAGCAGTAGTTCACCAGGCGCACGTAGCGGCCGATCTCGGGCTCGATGCGGTCGAGGGCGGAGCGCATGAGACGGAAATTTTCCTGCGTCGCGAACGTGCCCCCGAAGCCCGCCGTCGTCGCGCCGTACGGAACGTGGTCGAGGAGGGACTGCGCGGTCGATCGGATGACGGCGATGCACTGCGCGCCGGCCCGCGCGGCCGCGTCGGCCTGGACGACGTCCTCGTGGATGTTGCCGGTGGCCACGATCGCGTAGAGCAGCGGCAATTCGTCGGGCGGATGCGATGCCAGCCGCCGCTCGCGCTCAACGCGATTGGCGCCGACGCGGGCGAGGGTCCGTTCGACCAGGGGGGCCACGGCCTCCCGCCACCGGGGATGCTCCGCGAGGGCCGCGGCCCGGAGGGGATCGGAGAGGAGGGCCGCGGCGTCGGAGGCGTCGCGAGCGCCCCGCGCGAGCGCGCTGCCGATCCAGAGAGCGGCGCCGCGCGAGAGGCGGCCCGAGGCCTGGAGCGACGCGACGACGCGGTTGGGGACCGGGACGTCATCGGCGTCCACCCCGTCGACGCCGAGCAGGCGCAGGACGGTGCGCTCGGTCGAGACCGTCGTGAACTGCTCGGTCTCGTGTCGGACGCCGTCGGCCACGTGGCGCGCGAGGCCGCGACACCGCTCGATCTGGTCGGCCGGGAGGCCGAGCTTGGCGGGCATGGGCGCGAAAAGTATAGCGTCAGCCCGCCGCTGACCGGAGGTCAGCCACGAGGTCGAAGATCGGCACGTCCGGGAATTCGCGCACGAGCCCCTCGAGAAACCGGGCCGGGCTCGCCGGTGGGCGGCCCGGGGCGGTCGGGTTCGCGGTCAATGCGAGCAGTCGGGCGCGGCGGCGCACCGCCAGATGCGCTCCGGCGTCGCGGACACCGCGCCGCTCCTCGGGAGACAGGAAGATCGAAGCGAAATCCTCGGCGACGAGCGTCTCGCCCGAACGCGGCGGTGCGTCGAGGAGGAACAGCCCGGTGAGCGCGCCTTCGACGTCGCGGATGGCGGCTCCCGGCGCCGGCGTTTCGAGCCGAAGGAGCTCCATCGCCGAACGCGCGGCGCCGAGGGCGGCCTCGGTGGATCCTCCGGCCGCCGCGCCGACGGACAGGACGATGGCGTCGGCGACTCGGGCGCAGGCGAAGGCGCGCCTCCCGATCGCCCCGTCGAGGAGGACGATCTCGGCACCGGCGCGCTCGAGCGCCGACGCTGCCTGTCCGACCTGGGAGGCCGTGGAGGGGCCGATCATCTCGATCTCCCCGTCGCCCTGCGCCCGGCGGATCTCGACCGCGCCGAACCGGGTCGGCAAGGGGAGGGGCTCGAGAAGCTCCGTCGCAAAGGACGCGGAGGAGTACGTCGAGGCGGCCGACGCGAGCAGTTGTCCCGGCCAGACGCGGAAACGGGGTTTCGGCTCGCCCGTGATGGCGTCGAAGCTCTCGCCGTCGCGGCCGGCGGACGTGACGCCCGCGGGGCGTCCGAGGCGGTGAAGTTGGTCGAGGACGGCGACGAGGGCCGTGGTCTTTCCGACGTTCTTGGCGAGGCCGAGGAAGGCCACGCGCCGGGCGCCGGACCTGACGAGAGCCTCGGCCAGCGCGCGGGCGGCCGCCGTCACCGGGCCGGCCCCGCGAGCGAGGCGAACGCGCTCGCGAGCCCGGCGTGGCGCCGCAGGAGTCCGAGGGCCGCCTCGTCGTGGCCCGGGACGAAGCCGTTGCCGATGAGGAGCGTCGTCGGTCTGGCGAGGCCCTCGGCCCCGAGCGCTGCCGCCGAAAAGGACGTCGCCATCCCGAAGAAGAGGACGGCGCCGTCGTCGCGCGCGCAGAGCACGCTCGCAGCTTCGGTCCCCGCGGCATTGGCCACGTTGACGACGAGGTCCGCGAGGCGGCCGCCGGTGGCGCCTTCGACGGCGGCGAGCATGGCGACCGGATCGCGCGCGTCGATCGCGAAGACGCCGTCGGCGAATCCGAGAGCGCGGGCTTGGTCCGCCGCCACGAGCGAGGGTTCGACGGCGAACACGCGGCCCGTACCGCCGACCTTTTCCCTCGCGGCCGCCAGGCAGAGGAGGCCGGCCTTCCCCGTCCCGATGACGACGACGGTCGATCCGGGCTTCGCGTCACGCAGCACCGTCGCCGGGGCCCCGGCGACGTCGAACGCGGCCAGGGCCACCGCCTCCGGAAAATCCTCCGGAAGGCGCGCGTAGAGCGTGCGCTCGAAGAGGATCGCCGTCCCGGTCACCTCGACGCGCTCGGTGTGGACGTGGACCAGTCCGATCGCGTCGAGGTGGAGCGGCGTCAGTGTCAGGGACACGAGGGACGCGATCCGGTCGCCCCGGGCGATTCGGCCGTGCGCGGGGTGTCTGGGTCCCACCTCCGCGACCTCTCCGAGCAGCATTCCCCCGGAGCCGGTCACCGGATTCTGCATCTTCCCGCGCTCCCGAACGATGCGGCCGATCTGGTCGCGAACCGTCTCGCCGGTCGCCGCCTCGGTCTCCCGCAGCTGGCGGAACGACGCCGAGTCGATCGAGAGCGCGCGCACGGCGACGGCAATCTCGTTTTCGAAAGCGCGGGGCGTCGCGTCGAGCCGCCGGGCGACCTGCGGCAGGACGCCGGGCGGGTCGAGCGAGCGATGGAGGCCGAACGCGTGCGGCGTCATGCCCGCGCTCAGGGCAGCAACGCCACGATGCGCAACGGGCCGCCCGAGCCTCCCGCGATCTTCATCGGGAGTGCGACGACCCAGGCACCCGACTCCGGCAACGCGTCGAGCCCGGTCACGTTCTCGAGCCCCGGGACTCCCGCCCCGTTGGCCACCTGGTGAACGCTGAAGTCCGTCGAGGCGCCGTAGTCGATCGAAGCCGTGTCCACTCCGAGGGCGCCGACCTTGCGCTCGCGCACGAGGTACTCGGCGGCCTGCCTGCCGTAGGAGGGGAAGTGAAGTTTCGAGGCGTCGCCCGGCGTGTCGTCGCCGAGATAGGCCTTCTTGTCCGGCCAGCGGGTGCTCCAGCCGGTCTCGAGCAGAACGATCGTGCCGGAGGCGATCGGCCCGTTCCTCTTTTCCCAGGTGCGGACGTCTTCGAGCGTGAGTCGGTAGTCGGGGTCGGCCGCCGCCTTTGCCCGCACGTCGATGACCGCCGCCGGAGCGATGAGCTGGCGCACGGGGATCCGGTCCGCCGTCAGGCCGTCCTTGGCGAAGTGGATCGGCGCATCGAGGTGGGTTCCACCATGCTCCGGCGTGCAGAACATGTTCGAGGCGTAGAACCAGCCTCCGGGCGTCGGGCCGTAGGAGAGCTGCTTGAGCTCGAAGGCCGAGGGCGAGGTCGGCCAGTAGATGGTCTTGTCGTCGAAGGCGTGGGTCAGGTCCACGACCTTCGCGGTCGCGAGGTCGGGCGGTTTCGGCCCCGCGGCAAGCACCACCGGAGGTGCAAGGGCGGCGGCGAGGGCAAGGACGGCGGGAAGCGGGCTTCGCATCGGATCCTCCTCTATGGAGACGGGCCGGCCGTCATTCCTCGGCGGCGCCCCCGGCGCGTGCCAGATGTTCGGGCTTGACGCCCTCGGCCTTGAACTTCTTCGCCGCGGCGAGCATCTTCTCGAGCGTCTCGTCGAAGTCCGCTTTCGCGCTGCGCTGGAAGCGGATCGGATTGATGCGTGCGACGACGAAGGGCCTCAGATACGGGCTCTCGAACCCGCGTTCCTTCAGGGCGGCCATCGCCGCGACGACCGCGGCATCGAGCTCGAGGAGCGCCCGAGCGCGCTCTTCCCGCGTCTCCAGGGCCTTCGCCAGCGGCTTGGCGAGAAATGCATCGATGCGCTTGAGGAGCGCGTGATACGCGCCGCCCGCGAAGCGGCCGTTCTGCTCGTAGCAGACGCCGAGCGTGAGAAATGCGGCCTCCTCGAACTCCAGCGCGTAGTCCTTCTCCGTGAGGGTCCCGCGCGGGGCGAGGTCGCGGGCCATGCGGATGACCTCGAGGGATTTCTCGCGCAGGTTGTGCGCCTTCTCGGTGTTCAGGACGAGGATCTTGTACGCGACCGCCGTCTCCGGCAGGACCAGCGCGACGATCGAACGCGCGCCGAGCGCCCGCAACGAGGCGAGCCGGTGGTTTCCGTTCGGGGTCCAGTACCGCCCTTCCGGGGTTCGCACGACGATGATGGGGTCGAGGAAGCGGCCGAGCGCCTCCAGGGCACCGGTCAGGCGCTTGACGTGGGCCTCCGACAGGTCCCGCTGAAACGGCGTCGGATCGACCTTCTCGAGCGGGATCGCGGCCAGAATCTGCCAGTGCCCGCCGAGCGGATCGCGGTAGAGCCCGAGCAGTGCCCCGTCATCCTCCTCGATCTGCGCCGCCAGCGCCTCGACCGCGGGCGAGGGCTTTCCATCCCGAACCTCGGCCGCGGTCAACCCGCGGGAGCGGGGCTCCGCCTTCTTTTTCTTCCTGGGCGGCATCGCGTCAGCGGATACTTTCACGGAACATGACGGGCGTCGAGCGTCCCCGCTCCTCCTCGCCCGTCGTGATTCCGGGGGTAACATTGATCGCGGGACGCTCGCCCGAGTCGTGAATCGGGAGCTCTGAGTCGTCAACCGGAAGGCCGTCGGCCTCGTCCAATGATCTGGAGGCAAACATGAGTCGGCGAACACTGGCTTCGATACTCCTGATCGGAACCCTCGCGGCGAGCGGGCCGCTGGCCGCTCTGCCGATCTACGTGAACATCGCTCCGCCTGCGCCGCGGGTCGAGGTCCAGATCGCGGCGCCCGGTCCGGGCTACGTCTGGGTCGGCGGGTACCACCGCTGGCATGGGGGCGCGTACGTGTGGGTCCCCGGGCGATGGGCGAGGCCGCCCCATGCCGGCGTCATCTGGGTTCCAGGGGTCTGGAAGAACACCCCCCACGGCTGGGTCTGGAAGAACGGCCACTGGCACTGAGCGCCGAGCAGCTCGATGGGCGTCTCGCCCGTCACGCGGCGGTCAGGGCGTCTCGGCGCCGGCCGGCCCGTCGAGCGTGAGGATCAGGATCGTCCGGTCGTCGTCGGGCGGCCGCCCGCCGGAGTGAGCGGCGACAGCCGCGAGGAGGGCCTCGCGCAGGGCCGGCGCGCCTTCGGAGGCGTTGGCGCGCAGGACGCTCTCGAACCGCTCGAACCCGAACGCCTCGTCGTTGGCATCCACAGCCTCCACGAGCCCGTCGGAGAAGAAGACGACGAGGTCGCCCGCGGCGAACGTCTCGGGCCGTGACGGGAAGGTTCGGGCCGGAAAGAGGCCGAGCGGGAAGGAGGGGAGAGACAGGGCCTCGACCTTCGATCCTGACACGCGATACGGCGCGAGCTGTCCGGCGTTGGTCAGGACGCCTTCTCGGGTCCGCGGGTCGTACGCGAGCAGGGTGAGGGTCATGTAGTGCCGCGGATCGGTCGAGCGGTGGATGAGCTCGTTCAAGCGCGCGAAGAGCTCGCCGCCTTCGTGCCCGGCCTCGACCAGGGTCGAAAGGCCGGCCTTGGCCATCGCCACGAGCAGTCCGGTCGGGAGCCCGTGACCGGAGACGTCGCCGACCGCGAAGGCGAGGCGCCCGTCGGGCATGCGAAGGTAATCGTAGTAGTCGCCGCCGATCTCGGCCATGGGCGCGAAGTGCGCGAGCACGGAAACGCCCTCCAGGCGCGCTTCCGGAGCCGGAAGGAGCTTCTGCTGGATGGTGCGGGCGATCGCGATCTCTCCTTCCAGGCGCTCCTTACGGGCGGTGTCCAGGAGGAGGCGCTCGATCGACGCGGCCATGCCGTCGAAGGAACGGGCGAGGTCGCCGATCTGGTCGGGCGACCTCGAGTTGACGCGCACCGAGAAGTCCCCCCGGGCGATGGCCCGGGTGGCGCGCGTCAGCTGGTTGACGCTGCGCGCGATCGACCCGACGAGGACGAAAGCGACCGCGAGCGCCAGGGCGTACACGGCGAGGACGATTCCCACGAGAAGCAGGACCGCGATGCGGAAGACCCCGCTGATCTCGTCCACTCCCTGGGTGAACAGCTGGCGGTAGATCACCTGCGGAGAAGTCACTCCCGTGACGACCGCGACGTTCGTGCCCGACTCGATCTTCTCGGCGACGGCGTTGAGCGCCGTCTCGAGGTAGAAGGCGTGAACCCATTCGCCCCGCCAGATGCTTCCTCCGGCGGGGGGCGCTTCCCGCGGCCGTCGCCGGATCGCCTCGGCCCCCGACCGCTGCTTGCGGGCGCCGACGCTGATGCCCGGATCGCGGGGCTTCGAATCGACCGTGAAGTTCGCGCCGTCGTGCCGCGACGTCCCGACGTCGACCCCGACTTCGTAGCCGGTGCGGTCGGCGAGCTGCTGAAGCCATGGGCCGTCCGGGTCGGTCAGGCGCAGCAGGCAGACCGAGCCGTTCCGGGCCCTGGGGACGGCAAGCCACAGCTCGTCCCCGTCCACGAGAAAACCCGGCCGCTCGAGGCCGGCGTACCACGGCGCGGGAGCGCCGACCGGAAGCCAGTCCACGGCCGAGGCCGACAGCGTATTGCCGGGGCCGATGGAGATTTCGGGCAGCTTCGCCCCGGAGAGCGTGGCCGCCTCGCCGACGGCCGTGAGCTCGCGGCGAAGACGGTTGGCGACGTACTGGTTGGCGACGATGTAGCCCGCGAGCGCGAGTAGCGCCGCCAG
>DATMNJ010000009.1:0-4621 GCA_035569175.1 Thermoanaerobaculia bacterium
CCCCCGGTGCGTCAGAGCCATCTCGATATGACGACCTTCTTGTCGGTGTAGAACTCGTACGCGTCCCGCCCCTGCGCCTTGAGGTCGCCGAAGAAGCTGTCCCTGGCGCCGCCGAACGGAAACTGGGCCATCGGCGCGGCGACGCCGATGTTGACGCCCACCATCGACGCCGTCGCCAGACGGGCGTACTCGCGCGCCGCCTTGCCGCTCGACGTGAAGATCGACGTCGCATTGGCATTCGGGTGCGCGTGCATGACGGCGATGGCGTCTTCGAGCGTCTTGACCGGCGTGATCGAGGCCACGGGCCCGAAGATCTCCTCACGGCCGATCGCCATCGACGGCGTGACCCCGTCGAAGAGCGTGGGCCCCAGGAAGTAGCCGCCGGGTCGGCCTTCGACGGTCGTCCCGCGGCCGTCGAGAACGAGCTTCGCGCCCTCGGCGATCCCCTTCTCGATGTAGCCGACGACACGCGCCCGGTGCCCCGCGCTGATGACCGGGCCCATCCCGACGCCCTTCTCGGAGCCGTCCCCGACGCGCAACGCCTTCGCCGCGGCCTCGAGCCTCTCGCGAGCCTCCGCGTGCACGGACCCTACGGGCAGCAGCACGCTGCCGGCGAGGCACCGCTCGCCCGCGCAGCCGAAGAAGGACTCCGTGACGCTCTCGATCGTGCGATCGAGGTCGGCGTCGGGCATGACGACGATGAAGTTCTTCGCCCCGCCGAGTGCCTGGACGCGCTTGCCCGCGTGCGTCCCGCGCTGGTACACGGCCCGGGCCACCGACGTCGAACCGACGAAGGAGATGGCGCGGATGTCCGGGTGATCGCAGATCGCCTCGACGACCGCCCGCCCGCCGTTGACCAGGCTGACGACGCCCGGCGGCAGGTCGCACCGCTCGAGCAGACGGACCATCAGCCGCTGCGTCAGCGGCACCTGCTCCGACGGCTTGACGATGAAGGTGTTTCCGGTCGCGACCGCGAAGGGCAGGAACCAGAGGGGCACCATGGCCGGAAAGTTGAACGGCACGATCGCCGCGCACACGCCGAGCGGCTGCCGGATGACGTTGCAGTCGATGCCGCCGGCGATGTTCTCGAGGCCGTATCCCATCATCAGCGACGGGGTGCCGCAGGCGACCTCCACGCACTCGATGCCGCGGCGCACGCTGCCCCGCGATTCGTCCAGCGTCTTGCCGTGCTCGCGGGTGACCGTCGCCGCCAGCTCCTCGAGGTTCTCCTCGAGAAGCTCCCGGAACCGGAAGAGGAAACGCGCCCGCGCGACGGCCGGCGTGTCGCGCCAGGCGGGAAACGCCTTCTTCGCGGCGGCAACGGCGGCGTCGAGGTCCTCTCCGGTCGAGAGCGGCGTGCGCGCGATCGCCTCGCCGGTCGCCGGGTTGTGAACTTCCAGGAAATCCGAGGCCCGGGAGGCAACCCAGCGGCCCCCGATGAAGTTGTCGAGAGTCTCCAACGTGAGCCCCCCGCGGCCGAGGGCCGCAAACCGGAAGGCAGAACTCTACTTCAGGCCCGGAGGGGGGTGGGCGTCCGGCTACTCGTCGCAGTCGGGACAGCCGAGAAACGGGATCCGTTCGGCCGCAATGGGATGCGCGTCGCCCTCGATGCCGGCCCAGGCGCCGCCATGAGCGTGCCAGAGGTAGCACTCGAGCTGGTAGGCCTCGTTGGCGTCCTCGGCGAGGATCCAGCCGAAGAGGACGTTCACCTTGCCTTCGCGGGCGTACTGCAACAGCCGCTGCCGCAGGTCCACGTCGTCCCGGCCGACGCGCTCGGCGACCTGCCCGTCGGTGCCGACGCTCTTGAGGAAGTAGACGCCCGGGTGACCGGGCGGCACCGTGCGAGCCACGTTCGACTCGGTCAACCGGATGGCCGGCTGCACGCGGGAGGACGGCGGAAGGCCGGGAAAGAGAGAAAGCTGCGCCAGGCTGGGAGGAGGAGCTTCGTGGCGTGGCCGCCCTGCAAGCCTCATCGGGACATTAGTTTAGCGCGGATCGCGCGCAACCGCCATCTCTTCGTTCGCAAAGGCTCCGGATGCACGTTGACTCGCGGGGCCTCCCGGACAAAGCTCTTGCGCAATGAATCGTCGGCACTCCCGCCGGCGGAGGAGGACTGGATGAGGGTCAAGACAGCCTTCGTGTTTCTCTGCGCCGCCGCGTTGGCGGTGACGGCGGTCGCGCAGACCAAAATGTCCGGAACGGCAACCTGCAAGGCCAATCCCCCGGCGCCTGTCGCCATCGGAGACCGACCCGGCCACGCCTTCAGCGTCTCGCAGGCCCAGTGCACGTGGTCGAAGCTCGAGATCGCGGGATCGTCGGCCAAAGAAGGAACCAGCGCCGCCATCGGAGAAACCAGCGGCAACACGACGAGTGCGCGCGGGTATCACGTCGGAACCATGGACAACGGCGACAAGTGGACCTGCAGTTTCCAGGGCAAGACCACGGCGAAGGACGGCAAACCGGTCAACGACAAGGGAACCTGGGCGTTCACGCAGGGCACCGGAAAACTGAAGGGCATCAAGGGCAAGGGCACGTTCGTGGGCACGCCCGTCGACGACGCGACGTGGACGTACCAGATCGAGGGCGAATACTCGCTGCCGTAGTTGCCGCGTCAGCGGACGCCGGGGCCCGATGAACAATCCGGGCGATGAAGACGGCCCCGCGCCCGCTGTCCGCGATCTCCGTGATCCTCGCGTTTTCGGGCGCCTCTGCCCTGCGCCGCCCGGGCGCAGGAGAAGCCGCCCGAGGTTTGCCCCGCGATCGACGCGGAGCAACGGCTCGCCGCCCGCCGCGCCGCGGGTTTTCGAGGCCCCGCGCCGTCGTCCCAAGTCACTGACTAGGTTTTCGGCGGGCGCGCCGCCATCTTCTCGATCTCGGCCCACTCCCCATCGGAGACCGGCATCACCGAGAGGCGCGAGATGCGGACGAGGGGAAAGTCCTTGAAGGCGGCCGAGGCCTTGACCTCGGCCAGGGTGACGGGACGCGGGAGCTTCTTGACGGGCGCCACGTCCACCGCGAAGAGCTTTCCGTCGCCGTCCTTGGGGTCCGGGTACGCGTCACCGGTCGCCTTCGCGATCGCGACCACGGACTTTTCGTCGCCCGTGTGGTAATAAAAAATCCGGTCGCCCTTCTTCACGGAGCGCAGGTGCCTCTGGGCGAGCGGGTTCTTGACCCCCGTCCAGCTCGTCTTCCCGTCGCGAACCAGATCGTCGTACGAATAGTGCGTCGGCTCTTCCTTGAACAGGAAGTTCATGGGCTGCCTCCCGGCGGTTTGGCGCTCGCGGGCGCGGGGCGGTTTCGGTACTTCTCGTACAGGCGCTTCTGCTTGTCGGTCAGATCGAGCGCGCGCCCGTCGAGATAGGCGCCGACGACGTGCGAGCGCAGGTCGAGGATGTCGCCGTCGGTGAGGATGAAGGTCGCGTCCTTGCCGGGCTCGAGCGAGCCGACGCGGTCGGCGACGCCGAGCAGCTTCGCCGGCTCGAGGGTCATGCCGGCGACCGCCTGCTCGCGCGGAAATCCGAACGTCACGGCCGTCGCGGCCAGGTGAGGCAGGTTGCGGACGTTGGTGGCGTCGTTGCCGCCTTCGTTGAAAATCACGCGAACGCCGGCTTTCGCGAGCTTGCCCGCGTTCGCAAAAGCGGTGTCGTAGGGCTCGTCGGGGCGCGACGGCAGGTCGAGCGGCGAGTCCACGATGACGGGCACGTCCGCCTTCGCGAGCACGTCGGCCATCCGCCAGGCGTCGGCGCCGCCCCAGATCACGAGGCGCAGGTTCTCGCCCGCGGCCCACGTCACCGCGTCCCGGATCTGCGCCAGCTGCGACGCCGCCACGACGACCGGGATGCGGCGCTCGACCGCCGGCACGAGGGCCGCGAGCTTCGCGTCGGCGGCATGGCGCGGGACACCCGCCTGGCCTTCGGCCGCACGCGCCTTCGCGTAGGCCTTCGCGTCGCGAAAGACGTCCTTCAGTTTCTCAAGCGCCTTGTCCCGCTTCTTCTCCTGCGCCTTCACGGAACGGCTGGCCGTCGTCGACCGATCGATCGCGAGGTCCGGCCAGAAGACCGTGATGGCCGCCGGGTCCTTGAGCGTCGCGTCCTCCCGCGTCCAGCCGTCCATCTTCATCGCGGCCACCGTCCCCGACACGATGCCGCCCGACGGCGTCACGCCGGCGACGAGGATGCCGCCCGAGCGCGCCACGGGCAGCAGCTCCGAGTCGAAGTTCACGGCGACCGACGCCCGCGCATCGGGGTTGATGTCGCCCGACTCGGCGGCGTCCACGGAAGCGCGCACGGCCCCGATCTCCTTCAGGCCGAGGGCGGTCAGGGGCGGCAACAGGGAGGGATACACGTGTTTGCCCGCCGCGTCGACGACCGGGCCGTCCGACGCGGGAGCCGCGCCGGCTGCGACCGAGGCGATCTTCCCGTCGCGCACGACGATCGTGCCCTTGGGAATGTCCGGACCCGAGACGGGATGGATCGTCGCCCCCACGATCGAGAAGACGCGGGGGGGCGCGGGCTTCGACTGCCCCGTCTGCGCCGACGCCGCTGCCGCCGCGAGGAGAACCGCTGCCGCCGCCGCGCGCGCCGTCATCGCGACACCCCCGGCTTCCCGGCCGCTTTTTCGG
>DATMNJ010000010.1:0-2752 GCA_035569175.1 Thermoanaerobaculia bacterium
GGGCGGCTCCCGCGATGCGCACGAGTCGGGCCCCGGGGATTGCGGCGGCCATCGCCTCGGAGTCGGCCGGGGGGGTGAGCGCATCGTGCTCGCCCACGACGACGAGGGTGGGAATGGCGATCTGCGCCAGCGCCGGGCGCGCGTCGGACCGGTCCCGCATCGCCGTGAGATCCGCCGCCACCGTCTCGGGCGCCTGACGCAGCATGATCCGCCTGACGCGCTCGACGAGGTCGGCGTTGGACAGGGAGCGGGGATCCAGAAGGCGCGGGAGCATCGCCTCGGCGATGGCCGCGACGCCCGCCGCGCGCACGGTCGCGATGGCCTCGTCGCGCCTGGCCCGCCCCGCGTCGTCGTCGGAGGGGGCCCGGGTGTCCACGAGGGCGAGCGCGGCCAGGCGCGGGGGCCCGCGGCGCGCGAGGGCGAGCGAGACGTAACCGCCCATCGAGAAGCCCGCGAGCCCGGCGGGGGCGGCCAGCGCGTCGAGGATCGCCTCCAGGAAATCCGCGTAGTCCTCGACCCGTCCCTCCGACGGCGCCGCGGTCTCGCCGCGGCCCGGCAGATCGGGCTTCAGGACGCGGAAGCGTCCCGCGAGGGCGCGCGCCACGCCCGACCACATGGCGCCGTCGAGGGGATAGCCGTGCACGAGCACGATCGCGGGACCCTCACCCATCTCGCGCACGCGCGCGGGTTGGCCCTTCCAGACGAAGTCCATCGGCGTCGCGCCCGGCTATCCGGCGGCGAGGCCGTCGCGGAGGCTGGCGGAGCCGGAGAGGCCGCCGTCGTCGATGACGCCCTTGAGGAGGGCGACGCCGTCGCCGTCCCACCAGCCCTTCTGGACTCCCTCCGCGAGGATCTCGAAGGCGGTGCTCACGCGCAGCGCGCCGCGGTAGGCGCGGTCGGTGGTGAGGGCGTCGAAGATGTCGGCGATCGTCACGATCCGCACGGTCATCGGGATCGCGGAGCCCGAGATCCCTTCCGGGTATCCCGAGCCGTCCAACCGTTCGTGGTGGTGGTAGACGACGGGGAGGGTCTTGCGCATCGTCTTCATCGGGGAGAGCAGATCGTTGCCGACGACCGGGTGCTCCTGGATGATCAACCGCTCCTCCGGCGTCAGCGCGCCCGGCTTGCGCAGCACCGCGTCCGGAATCACGATCTTGCCGAGGTCGTGAAAGAGCGCGCCGCGCCGCATGTCGTTGCGCGCCGCCGCGTCGAGGCCCATCCGCGCCGCGATCCGGTCGGCGTACTCGGCCACCCGGCCGCTGTGCCCGGCCGTGTACGGGTCGCGCGCATCGATCGTCCGGGCCAGCGTCAGGATCACGTGCTCGGCGTGCTCGTGCTCGTCGGCGAAGAGCTTGAGCATCACGAGGGCCCGGACCCGCGGGAGAAGCTCCTCCTGCGAAAATGGCTTGGCGATGAAGTCGGTGACGCCCTCGGCCTGCGCGCGCATCTTCTCGGCGGCCGTCGCCATGCCCGTCAGCATCACGACGGGGAGCAGGCGCGTGGCGGGGTCGGCGCGAATCGCCTCGAGCACGTCGTGGCCGCTGCGGTCGGGCAGGTGGAGGTCGAGCAGGACGAGGTCGGGCGGTTCGGCGCGGATCCGGGAGAGGCCCTCTTCGGCGGTGGCCGCCTCTTCGACCGCATACCCGACCGGGCCCAGCAGTCGCCGGAGCAGGCGGCGGATGTACTCGTCGTCATCGACGACGAGGATCCGGGCGGCTTGAGGTTCTGTGAAGAGCACTCGAATTGACTGACTGGTAGTCAGGAAAGTATAGCAGGCGGCGGGAACCCGCTCGGTCAGGGCTCCGCGCCGTCCGGTTTCGGGTGCGGCGTCGGTGCCGGGGCGACCGGCGCGCGCTTGCCCGCCTTGTGGCGCTGGTCGCGCGCGATCGCGCCGAGCTCCCGCGAGTCCTGCGAGTTCGGCGACGGCCGCGGCTTGGGCGTGGGGCCGAGGAGCCGGATCTCGTCGACCTCCTTCTCGCCGATGGAGTAGAGCTTCCCGTCCGTCGTCGTGAAGATGAAGCGGCCCTCCTTCAGAGAGGGCGGCTCCTTGAGGCGATAGACCGTTCCGTCCTTCAGCCGCATCCGGGCGGGGACCTCAGCGGGCGGATCGGCGAGGGCCGAGATCAACAGGCCGAGCGCGAGCATCCTCATGCCGTCCGAGGATACGCGTTCGGAGGGCCGGCTGAAACCCGGCGGCTTTCGCGATCCGTCGCGTCAGCGTCGGGATGGCGGCCGCCTCGAGGCGCGCCGCCGTGAACCACCGATGCGATCTTGAATCAGCGGGCTCGGGCGTCGGGACGGTAGTCCGCGCGCGGGCAGGGTAGACGCGAATCTCGAGGCGGCGGTGGACGATGGTGTGCCGCGTCACAGCCGGGCGGGCGCCGCGGTCGATCTCGAGCCCGAGCCGGAGGAGGAGCCGTCGCAGGGCGCGGACCGCCTGTGCGGGCGTCCCGCCCTCGGCCGATGGAAATTGCCACAGGCCGCCGAGCAGGGCCGCGTCGCCCCGGACGAGCAGGGCCGCACCGCTGCGAGCGGCGCAGGCGGCCGCCACGAAGACGCGCGAGATTGCCGGCCGAGGTTTCCGGCGCGGGAAACGCGCGACGGCGTCGAGCCGCCGCGCCGCGCACAGCGGCGCGAGAGGGCACTGTCCGCACGCGGGCCGCCGCGGCAGGCACACGAGCTGGCCGAGGTCCATGAGGGCCGCCGTCACGTCGCCCGGGCGGCCGCGCGCGACGAGCGCTTCCGCGTGGGC
>DATMNJ010000011.1:0-6556 GCA_035569175.1 Thermoanaerobaculia bacterium
CGCCGTCCTGCCCGCGCTCTACGCCGCCTGCGACCCGAAGGGCAAGCTGGCCGGGGACGCCGAACACCGCATCCCCCCGACACAACTCTGACGCGCGCGCCCGCCGGACCACCGATGCTTCTCGTTGCGGCGACGTCGTCCAGGGTCAGCCGGCATCCGGCCGCCGCGTGGCTCCTGCTCGTTCTGTCCGCCGGGCTGTACCTGGGGCTCGCCGGGGCGCCTGCGCTAGTGGACGACGACATCGACGCCGCGCATGCGCTCGTCGCGCGAGAGATGCTGGAGCGGCACGACTACGTCGTGATGTACCAGGACGGCCTCCGCTACCTGATCCGGGCGCCGCTGCATTTCTGGATGATCGCCGCGAGCTACGCCGCGCTCGGCCAGAGTGCGTTTGCGACCCGCCTGCCCGTCGCCCTCGCCATGGTGGGCCTCGTGTTGCTGACCTTCGAGTTCGGCCGGCGCTTCTTCGGCCAGCGCGCGGGACTCTACGGCGGCCTGGCGGTCGCGACGAGCGCGGGCATGTTCGTCTTCACGCGCACCGTCATCCCGGAGGCGATCTACGCCCTGGAGTTCACCGCGGTCTTCTACCTCTTTCTGCGGTCGTGGACCGGGAGCCTCGCTCCCGGCGTCGGCTATCGGGCCGCGGCGGCCGTCTGCGCCCTCGCGGTCCTGACGCGCGGCCCGATCGGACTGCTGTTCCCCGCGGCCACGATCGTCGTGTTCCTGACGGCGACCCAAGGCTGGCCGCGGTGGCGAGAGCTTCGCCTGCCGTCCAGCATCGCCCTCTTCCTGGCAATCGCGGCGCCGTGGCACGTCCTCGCCGAGCGGCGCGCGCCCGGCTTCGCGTGGGCGTACTTCGTCAACGAGCACGTCAACCGCGCCCTGGGAACGCGCCTGCCCCACGACTACGGCGCCGTGCCACTCGGGTTGTGGCTCGCGGAGCACGCCGTCTGGCTGTTTCCGTGGAGCGCCTTCGCGGTGCTCACCGTTCGCCTCTTCCCCGCGCCGAGGTCCTGGGGGACCCGCATGGACGCCGACGCGCAGGCGCGGCTGCTCCTCTTCGCCTGGGCCGCCGTCATCGTGGGGTTCTTTTGCCTCGAGTCCGGCTCGCGCATGGAGTACTACAGCTTCGGCGCATGGCCCGCGCTGGCCCTCCTCCTGGGCCTCGGGATCGCTCTGGCCGAGGACCGCGGCGACCGCCGGTTGCTGTGGATCTCGCGAGGGCTGGCGGTGCTGGGTGCTCTGTACGCCGCGGGGACCGCCATCTTCCTTCGCGCCGTCGCGCGCCCCGCGATCCCGGCGGACATCACCGCCGACCTGAAGACCCACGGCGCCGACTTCTACCAGTCCGCGATGGCTCACGTCCTCGACCTGACGCCGCAGGCCCTGGCCGATCTGCGCGGACCCTTGATCCTCTCCGCGGCGTCTCTCTTCGCGGCCTTTCTGGCCTCCGCGATCCTCCGACAACGGCGGCGCCACGTTGCCGCCACGGTCGTCATCGCTCTCGGCATGGTGGGCGTCTTCGTCGCCGCCAATCTCTCCTACCGGGCGCTCGAGCCCTCGCTCTCCTCACGGAGCCTCGCCATGCGGATCAACCGGGATCTGCGGCCGGAGGACCGGATCGCGCTCTATGGGGACATCCGGATGGCTCCGGGCATCGCGTTCTATTCGCACCGACGGGTCCTGCTCTTCCACGCGACGGAGAGCAACCTGGAATTCGGGTCCCACTTTCCCGACGCTCCCCGAACCTTCTACGGCGACGAGGACTTCCGGCAACTCTGGGCCGCACCCGGGCGGGTCCTCCTCGTCGTGCCGGAGGACAAGGACCAGGAAGCCCTGCAGAGGCTGCCGGCCGGCTCCGCCCGGGTTCTCGCCGCCGCCGGCGGGAAGACGGTCTACGTGAATCACGGCGACTGACGCCGAAACGAGAATCGAGAGCTACCACTCCCGCGGCGAAGGGAATTCGGCGACGAACACGTTCCCGATCCCCTCCCTCGGCTCCACGCGGATCCGGCCGCCGTGCAGCGTCATCGCCCACTGCACGATCGCCAGACCCAGTCCGCTGCCGATGGCCCCGCTGCCGCGCGCCGTCGCGGAGCGGTAGAACCTCTGGAACACCCTCTGGCGTTCCTCGGCCGACAGCGTCGGCGATTCGTCGAGGACGCGCAGCTCGAGGGATTCGGAGTCCTCCGACAGCACCACCGCGATCCGCCCGCCCTCCCGCGAAAACTTGATCGCGTTCTCGAGCAGATTCGTCAGGATCCGGCGCAGGAGCCGCTCGTCGCCCCGGTAGTCGTGCCCCCCCGCGGCCTCGAGGTCCACCGTGACCCCTCGGCTCGCCGCCAGGGAACGCAGCGAGCGGACGACGTCGTGGAGAAGCTCCGTCAGGTCCACGAGCCGCCGTTCGAGCGGCTGCTCGAGGGTCTCCGCCTCCGCGAGCAGCGTCAGGTCGCTCACGAGGCGGGACAGGTTCGCGCTCTCCGCCGCGATCGCGGCCAACGCCTCCCGACTCTCCGCGAGGCTGCGGTCGCCCGACAGGGACAGCTCGGCCTCGGTGCGCACGATGGCGACCGGCGTCTTGAGCTCGTGGGCCGCGTCGGCGATGAAGGCCCTGGTCTGCCGCACCGACTCCTCGATCCTCTCGAGCAGGAGGTTGAACGTCAGCCCAAGCCTGCCGAGCTCGTCGTCCGGATTCGGAATCGCAAGCCGGGCTCCCGGAGTGGACGGCGTCGCCGCCATGGCTCCCGCCTGGGTCGTGAGGATCCCGATCGGGCGCAGCACGCGCGTGGCGAGCCAGTAGCCGCCCGCGAGCGCGAGAAACAGGCCGGCCGCCCCGAATTCGATGAGCGAAGTGCGAATGGACGACAGCGTCTCCTCCACCAGAACCGTCCGGTCCGCGACCACGAGGCTGACCCGGTCGCCGAGGCCTTCTGCGCGAAAGGCCCGACCCGCCGCGCGCCGGCCCCCGGACAAGGAGAAGGCCTCGACTCCGGGGGAGGCCGCAAGCCGTTGCCACGCCGCGTCGTCCAGCAGCCGGCCGCCCTCCTCGACTCCGGCGCCCGGAACACGGGCAAGCACCACCTGCGCCGTCTCGCCGGAGCGGATCTCGGCGTAGAGGCCGTTCAAGCGGAAGGCTCCGATCGTTTCGTTGGCGGCCTTCTGCAGCGGCGCCGCGACGGCGTTCGGACCCGCGGCCTCGCGGATCTCCTCCCCCAGGGCGGTCTGCAGCGCACCGAGGTTGTTCTCCAGGTCCACCTCGAACTGCTTCCAGGCCGCCGCGCGGTACCGCACGTATGTGGCGACCGAGAAGAAGGCGACGATGACGCAGAGCGCGGCGCCGTACCAGAGGGTCAGGCGCCAGCGGATCGGGAGGGTGATCAGCCGCCCGCCTCCCGGAGGTCCTCGACGAAATAGCCCTCGCCGCGCCGTGTGGTCAGGAACGACGCCTCGCCCGGCCTGGCCATCGCGTCGATCTTCTGACGCAGTCGCCCGACGTACACCTCGATGAGGTTCGAGAAGGGATCGAAGTGCTCGTCCCAGACGTGCTCCGCGATCTCGCGACGGGTCACGACGCGGCCCCGGTTCAACAGGATGTACTCGAGCAGGGAATACTCCTTGCCGGTCAGCTCGACCGTCCGGCCCCGAACCTGGACCGAGCGCATTCCCCGGTCGAGCCGGATGTCGCCGACCTTGAGGGTGATCTGGGTCGGAAGGGATCGGCGGCGCAGCAGGGCTCCGACGCGCGCCCGCAGCTCCTCCACGGCGAACGGCTTGGGCAGATAGTCGTCGGCGCCCTCCTCGAGGCCGCGGACCCGGTCCGCGATCTCCGAGCGCGCCGACAGCATCAGGATCGGCATCGTCGCGTTGACTGCCCGCAGCGCCCGGCACACGGCGAAGCCGTCGAGCCCGGGAAGGAGGATGTCCAGAATCATCAGGTCATACGTTCCGAACGAGGCCTGCTCGGCCGCCTCGTTGCCGTCGCCGACGACGTCCACCGCGTATCCCGACTCGCGCAGCGCACGGCGCAGCAGGCCCGCCATCCGCGGATCGTCTTCGACGACCAGGACTCGCATGATCCTGAAATTATAGCGATCCTGCGGGCCGGACCGCCTCATCCGGCGTTTAGCGTGTGTTCATTTTCGAAACGTACACTTCAGACGTTTCGAGCTCGGAGGAATTTTGCTCCAATCGGCGGAGTCTTAACGGGACGAAGGAGGGACATGGAGACGGCAACGATCGACCGGCCATGCTCCCGAGCCGCCTGAACGCTTCGAACCCGGAGGACATCCCGCCATGTCGCCCTTGAAGTCTCTCTTCCTGAGCCCGCCGTCCTTCGAGGGTTTCGACGGCGGCGCGGGCTCGCGGTACCAGGCGCGGCGCGAGATCCGCTCGTTCTGGTATCCGACGTGGCTCGCCCAGCCGGCGGCCATGGTTGCCGGCAGTCGGCTGGTCGACGCTCCGGCCCGCGGTCTCGGACTCGCCGACGTTCTCCCGCTGGCCTCCGAGTACGAACTCGCCGTGCTCCACACGAGCACGCCCTCCTTCCGGTCCGACGTCCGGGTCGCGGAAGCTCTCAAGCAGGCCAATCCCCGCCTGCGGATCGGTTTCGTCGGCGCGCACGTGGCCGTCGCTCCCGAGGCGTCGCTCGCCGCCTCCGAGGCCATCGAGTTCGTCGCCCGCAACGAGTTCGACTTCACGATCCAGGAAGTCGCCGAGGGCCGGCCGCTCGCGGCGATCGACGGCCTGAGCTTTCGGTCGGGGACCCGGATCGTTCACAACCGGGAGCGGGCGACGCTCGAGGACATGGATCGGCTCCCGTTCGTGGCCGAGGTCTACAAGCGGGACCTCGTCATCGAGGACTACTTCATCGGCTACCTCCTGCATCCGTACGTCTCGCTCTATACCGGGCGCGGCTGCCGGTCGAAGTGCACCTTCTGCCTGTGGCCTCAGACGGTCGGCGGCCACCGCTACCGCACGCGTAGCCCCGCCCACGTGGCCGCCGAGATCCGCTACGCGACGCAGGCCTTTCCTCAGGTCAAGGAGTACTTCTTCGACGACGACACCTTCACCGACGACCTGCCGCGCGCCGAGGCGATCGCGCGCGAGCTCGCGCGCCTCGGCGTGACCTGGTCGTGCAACGCCAAGGCGAATGTCCCCTACGAATCCCTGAAGGTGATGCGGGAGAACGGCCTGCGCCTCCTGCTCGTCGGCTACGAGACGGGCAGTCAGCAGATCCTGAACAACATCCGCAAAGGCACGCGCGTGGACGTCGCCCGGCGCTTCACCGAGGACTGCCACAAGCTGGGCATCACCATCCATGGCACGTTCATCATGGGCCTGCCGGGCGAGACGCGCGAGACGATCCGAGACACGATCCGATTCGCCCAGGACATCAATCCGCACACGCTCCAGGTCTCCCTGGCGGCGCCCTATCCCGGGACGGAATTGCACCGGCAGGCGGCCGAGCAGGGGTGGCTCGCCGAGAGCGACGCGCTCGTCGCGGACGACGGCGTCCAGGTGGCGGCCCTGTCCTATCCTCACCTCTCGCACGCCGAGATCTTCGAGGCCCTCGAGGAGTTCTACAAACGCTTCTATTTCCGCCCCAGGAAGATCGTCGAGATGACGCTCGAGATGGCCGGCAGCGCCTCCATGCTCCGCAGGCGCCTGCGCGAAGGCGCGGAGTTTGCCCGCTTTCTCTGGAGCCGCGAGGACCG
Organism: Thermoanaerobaculia bacterium; assembly: GCA_035569175.1. Taxonomy (GTDB): domain Bacteria; phylum Acidobacteriota; class Thermoanaerobaculia; order UBA5066; family Gp7-AA6; genus DAHUXD01. The sequence goes on from DATMNJ010000011.1 coordinate 5,715, forward strand.
CGCCTGAAACACCTCGTGGTGACCGGAGACGATTTCGGTTTCTCTCGCGGGGTCAATCGCGCGATCCTCGAGGCGCACGACCGCGGCGTCCTGACCAGCGCGAGCCTGATGGTCACCGGACCCGCGTGGGAGGAAGCCGTCGCTCTCGCCCGGGACCGCCCGCGTCTGGCCGTCGGGCTCCACCTCGTGCTCGCGTCCGGCAACTCGGTGCTGCCGCCCGATCAAATCCCGCGGCTGGTGGACTCTTCCGGCCGCTTCCGCAAGAGCCCCGCGCGCGCCGGGCTCGTCTACCAGTTCCGCCCCGGAGCCCGGGCGGAGCTGCGCCGCGAGATCCGCGCGCAGCTCGAGCGCTTCCGACGGACCGGGTTGCGCCTCGCGCACGTGGACGGGCATCTCCATCTGCACGTCCACCCCCTCGTGCTCGACGCCCTCGCGGACCTCTCGGGCGAGTTCGGAATCGAGACGGTCCGGCTGCCCCGAGAGGAGCTCGGCCTCGCGCTCGAGCTCGACGGCGGAGCGGTCGCCGCGAAGCTCCTGTGGTCCTCGATCTTCGGATATCTCGGCCGCCGCGGCGCGGCGCGGCTCCGGGCGGCCGGCGTCGGAGTGGCCGACCGCGTGTACGGCCTGCACCGAACCGGACGCGTCAACGAACGGTATCTTCTCGACCTGTTGCCGCGGATCTCGGCCGGCTGGACCGAGATCTACTGTCACCCCGCACTGCCGTTCGACGGCGAGCCTCACAACGGCCCGCCAGGAGCCGGCCCGAGGGAGCTCGCCGCGCTCGTCAGCCCCCGGGTCCGGGCCGCGATCGAGGCGGCCGGCCTCGCGCTCGCGAGCTCTCC
>DATMNJ010000012.1:0-4767 GCA_035569175.1 Thermoanaerobaculia bacterium
CGATCGCGCAGCGTCTCCCCCGCGACGAACTCCATCGCGAGAAACGCGACGCCCTCCGACTCGCCGGCCTCGAAGAAGGTCGCGATGGCGGGGTGCTGCAGTCTCGCGCACGCCCGTGCCTCGCGGAAGAGCCGCGCCCGCGCCGCCTCGGTCCAGGCCGGAGCCAGCACCTTGACGGCTGCCGTCCTGCCCAGGGCGAGATCACGCGCGAGAAAAACCTCGCCCATTCCGCCCGCCCCGAGGCGCCTCTCGATGAAGTAGTGAGAGAGGGTCTTGCCGATCAAGCGTCCCTCCGCTGGTGCCGATTATCCTCCCGACCGAACGGCATACAATCGCGCCCGATCCCATGCCGATCTCGCCCGGAACGCGCCTCGGACCCTATGAAGTGCTCGCGCCGATCGGCGCGGGCGGAATGGGTGAGGTCTACCGCGCGCGCGATCCGAAGCTCGGCCGTGACATCGCGGTCAAGGTCCTCCCGTCGGCGACAGCGTCGGATCCCGACCGCCGCCAGCGCTTCGAGCTCGAGGCGCGCGCGGCCTCCGCGCTCAACCACCCGAACATCCTGACGGTCTACGACATCGGCGAGGCCGACGGCTCGCTCTACATCGCCATGGAACTCGTCGAGGGCAAGACCCTGCGCGAGCTCGTCGCGTCGGGCGAGCCGATGCCGACGAAGAGGATGCTCGAACTCGGCGTCCAGACGGCCGAGGGACTCGCCAAGGCCCATGCGGCCGGCATCGTCCACCGGGATCTCAAGCCCGAGAACCTCATGGTTTCCAAGGACGGCTACGTCAAGATCCTCGACTTCGGCCTGGCGAAGCTGACCGAGACCGTTTCTCAGGACGCCTCGGTTCTTCCCACGGCGATCGCGGCCCCGACGCAGCCCGGCACGGTCATGGGCACCGCCGGCTACATGTCTCCCGAGCAGGCGAGCGGACAGCCGGTCGATTACCGCTCCGACCAGTTCACGCTCGGCGCGATCCTCTACGAGATGGCGACCGGCAAGCGCGCCTTTCAGAGGAAGACCGGCGCCGAGACGCTCGTCGCGATCATCAAGGAAGAGCCCGAGCCGATCGGCCAACTCGCGCCGAAGGCGCCGGCCCCGGTGCGCTGGATCGTCGAGCGCCTGCTCGCCAAGGACCCCGAGGACCGTTACGCCTCGAGCAAGGACCTCGCGCGCGACCTGAAGAGCGTGCGGGACCATCTGACCGAGACCTCCTTCTCGGGCGGACTCGAGGTGGCCGAGCCCGCGAAGGCCCGCCGCCGCGGCTGGGCCCTGCCCGCCGTAGCCGCGCTCGTCATCGGGATCGCCGCGGGCTTCCTGTTGCGCAACGTCACGACCGCGAAGCCGGGGCCGCCCCCCGAGATGAAGCGCCTGACCTACGCGCGCGGCGCCATCCGCACGGCACGCTTCGCTCCCGACGGCCAGACGATCGTCTACGGCGCGGCGTGGGAGGGACTGCCCCTCGAGATCTTCTCGACCCGCGCGGACAGCTCCGAGTCCCGTTCGCTCGGCCTCCCGAGCGCCGACGTGCTCGCCGTCTCGTCCACGGGAGAGCTCGCCATCTCCCTGCACCGCCGCTACATGTTCGGCTTCCAATCGGTCGGAACGCTCGCGCGCGTGCCGCTCGCGGGCGGCGCGCCGCGCGAGGTTCTCGAAGACGTCGAGGACGCCGACTGGTCGCCGGACGGGACGAGCCTCGCCGTCACACGCGACGTGGGCAATCGCGGCCGCGTCGAGTACCCCATCGGAAAAGTGCTCTACGACACGGCTGGCTGGGCGGGCAACGTCCGCGTCTCGCCGGACGGTCGCCTCGTCGCCTTCATCGACCACCCGCAGAAGGGAGACAATAACGGCACCGTAAAGGTCGTCGACACGAACGGCAAGGTGCGGTTGAACGGCCCGTTCTCCATCCGCGGCGTCGCCTGGTCGCCCCGCGGGGACGAGGTCTGGTCGGCCGGGCGTGAGGGCATCGTGGCGACGTCCCTCGACGGAAAGAGTCGCATCGCCTGGCTCGCACCCGGGGGCGGAATCGCCGACATCGCGCGCGACGGCCGCGTCCTCTGCATGCTCAACTCCTCCCGGCGCGAAATGGTCGGGCTCGCCCCGGGCGAGAAGACCGAGCGCAACCTGACCTGGCTCAACTGGTCCTTTCCCAACGACATTTCCTCCGACGGAGCGACCGTCCTCTTCAACGAGCAGAACCTCGAGCCGATGGGCCTGTACCTTCGAAAGCTCGACGGCTCGCCGGCCGTGCGGCTCGGGGAAGGCAACGCGATCGGCTTTTCGCCCGACGGCCGCTGGGCGCTCTCCATCAAGGAGCTGGCGAACGGCCAGTTCACCCTTCTGCCGACCGGCGCTGGCGAGCCGAAGGTTCTTTCGAAGACCGGCATCGCCATCAGCTCGGCAATCTACTTTCCGGACGGGAAGAGGATCCTCATCTCGGGCAACGAACCGGGACACGGCTCCCGGCTCTTCGTTCAGGACATCGCGGGCGGGAATCCTCGCGCCATCAGCCCGGAGGGCGTCAACTTCATCTTCCCGACGCTCTCCCCGGACGGAAAATCGGTCCTGGCTACCGGACCGGACCGCCGGCTCGCGACCTACCCGATCGAGCCGGGCGAACCCCGCCCGCTGCCCGGCCAGGAAACCGAAGACGTCCCGCTGCGATGGACGCCCGACGGAAAGGCGGTCTTCGTCTACCACCCCTCCGCCCCGCCATTACGAGTCGAGACGATCGACGTCAAGACGGGCCGGCGCACACTCTGGAAGGAGCTCCGGCCGCCCGATCCGTCCGGCGTCGAGCAGGTGGGACCGATCCAGATCGCACCAGACGAGAAGTCGTACGTGTACTCCTACCGGCGCACGCTCGACGAGCTGTACCTCGCCACCGGGCTGCACTGAGCGCATGAGTCTCTCTACAGGAACGAGGCTCGGACCTTACGAAATCCTCGCGCCCATCGGCGCGGGCGGAATGGGCGAGGTCTATCGCGCGAAGGACGCGAAGCTCGGCCGGGAGATCGCGATCAAGGTCCTTCCGGTGGCGAACGCCTCGGATCCCGTACGGCGACAGCGATTCGAGCAAGAGGCTCGCGCCGCCTCCGCCTTGAACCACCCCAACATCCTGACGGTCTATGACATCGGCGACGCCGAGGGCACGCTCTACATCGCGATGGAACTGGTCGAGGGTAAGACCCTCCGCGACCTTCTCGCCTCGGGTGAGCGCCTGCCGACCCGGAGACTCCTGGACCTCGGGGTTCAGATTGCGGAGGGCCTCGCAAAGGCGCACGGCGTCGGCATCGTCCACCGGGATCTGAAGCCCGAGAACCTGATGATCTCCAAGGACGGTTACCTCAAGATCCTCGACTTCGGTCTGGCCAAGCTGATCGAGCCAGCGGCCCAAAACGCTTCGGCCCTTCCCACCGCCGTCGCCCCGCCGACCGAGCCGGGAACGGTCATGGGCACGGTCGGCTACATGTCTCCCGAGCAGGCGAGCGGTCAAACGCTCGACTTCCGCTCGGATCAGTTCTCCCTCGGCGCCATCCTCTACGAGATGGCCACTGGCAAGCGCGCGTTCCAGAGAAAGACGAGCGCCGAAACGCTTGCCGCGATCATCCGCGACGAACCCGACCCGCTTTCGCAGGCCGCGCCGGCGGCTCCGGCGCCCGTTCGGTGGATCGTCGAACGCTGCCTCACCAAGGACCCGGAGGAGCGCTACGCCTCGACCAAGGACCTCGCTCGGGACCTGAAGAGCGTTCGCGACCACCTCTCGGAGACATCGACTTCCGGCGCAATCGCGGCGACCGAACCGGCACGACGCAAAAAGATGCGTTGGCTCGGCTCGCTCGCGCTTCTCGCAGCGGGCGTGGCGATCGGCTTTCTCGCACGCACGACCCTGCCGCCGAAGCCCGACTCCCCCGTGCGCTTGACTCGTCTCACCTTCGACCGGGGAACGATCTACTCGGCCCGGTTCGCGAAGGACGGCCAGACGGTTTACTACGGCGCGGCCTGGGACGGCGGCCCGCTCAAGATCTACTCGACGCGAGCCGACAGCCAGCAGTCGCGGCCGTTCGACCTGCCGTCGGCCGACGTGCTCGCCGTCTCGTCGGCGGGCGAAATGGCGATTTCGCTCGGCGCCCACTTCACGGTCGGCTTTCAGACGAGCGGAACGCTCGCGCGCGTCCCACTCGGCGGCGGCTCCCCGCGCGAGGTCCTGGAAGACGTCGTGGACGCCGACTGGTCGCCGGACGGCAAGGATCTCGCCGTCGCCCACCTCGCCGGCGGCCGATTCCGTCTCGAGTATCCCATCGGCACGGTGCTCTACAAGGGAACCGCCTGGCTTTCCCACGTCCGGTTCTCGCCCGACGGCCGCCTGATCGCCTTCCTCGACCATCAGGAGGTCGGCGAGAGCCTCGGCGTCCTCAAGGTGGTGGACACGAGCGGCCGCGTGCGGCTCACGGGTCCAGCGAATCGAACCTCGCTCGCCTGGTCTCGCGACGGAAGCGAGGTCTGGACGAGCTTCCCCCTCCAGGCGACCTCTCTCTCCGGACGGACGCGCACGCTCTGGAGCGCCCCCAGCCAGAACGACCGCATCGCGGACGTCGGGCCCGACGGGAGGGTGCTCTACATCCTCGCCTCCGGCCGGCGCGAGATCGTCTCCGTCGATCCGGCCGGCGCGCAGAAGAACCTGACGTGGTTCGACTGGTGCTATCCGTCCGACGTCTCCGCGTCGAGTCAGCTCGTTCTCTTCGACGTCCAGGGCCCGG
>DATMNJ010000013.1:0-3116 GCA_035569175.1 Thermoanaerobaculia bacterium
GCCGACGCGGCGTCGCCGCACGTGCGACAGGCGGACCTCGCGGTGTCGCTCGGCTCGGGGCCCGTCTCCGAGACCTACCTCTCCATGGCGCGGCTGATCGAGGCGGGGCGCGCGGCCCGCGCCGACGCCGTCCACCCGGGCTACGGTTTCCTGTCCGAGAGCGCGGCCTTCGCCCGGGCGGTCGCCGCGGCCGGGCTCGTCTGGGTCGGACCGCCGCCGTCCGCGATGGACGAAATGGGCGGGAAGTTGCGCGCGCGCGCCCGGATGGAAGCGGCGGGAGTGCCGGTCGTGCCCGGCTCGCGGCCCGGGATGGACGACGAGGCCCTCCGCGCCGAGGCCGGGCGGCTCGGTTTTCCGGTGCTCATCAAGGCTTCGGCGGGCGGCGGAGGGAAAGGCATGTCGCGGGTCAACGGCCCCGAGGAGCTCGCCGGCGCCCTCGCGGAGGGACGGCGCCTGGCCGAGGCTGCCTTCGGCGACGGGACCGTCTACCTCGAGCGGCTGCTCGAAGGGTGCCGCCACGTCGAGTTCCAGGTGTTCGGCGACCGGGCGGGCCACGTCGTCCATCTCTTCGAGCGCGAGTGCAGCGTGCAGCGGCGCCACCAGAAGATCGTCGAGGAGACGCCGAGCCCGGCCCTCTCGTCCGCCCTGCGCGAGGCCATGGGCGCGGCCGCCGTCGCCGCGGCACGCGCGGTCGGGTACGTCGGAGCGGGCACGGTGGAGTTCCTGGTCGCCGCGGACGGGAGCTTTTACTTTCTCGAGATGAACACCCGGCTGCAGGTCGAGCACGCGATCACCGAGGAGACGCTCGGATGCGATCTCGTGCGCACGCAGCTCGAGGTGGCTTCGGGAGCGGATCTGCCGGAGCAGTGGCGCGCCGGGCGACTGCTGCCGCGCGGCCACGCCATCGAGCTGCGGCTCTACGCCGAGGATCCGGTCGGCTTCCTGCCGCGGGCGGGACGAATCCTCGTCTACCGCGAACCCTCCGGCCCCGGGGTGCGCGTGGACTCCGGCGTCGAGGAGGGCAGCGTCGTCGGTGTCGAGTACGATCCCCTCCTCGCCAAGCTCATCGTCTTCGCCGAGAGCCGCCCCGCGGCCCTCGCGCGCGCACGTCGCGCCGTGGCCGAGTGGGTCGTCCTCGGCGTCGAGACGAACCTGCCGGCGCTCGGTGCCGTCCTCGCAGCGCCGGAGTTCATCTCGGGCCGCTATGCGACGGACCTCGTGTCGCGGTTGCCGGCGCGCGCTCCCGCGTCCGACGCGCCCGCCGCCGCGTGGATCGCCGCCGCTCTCGCGGCGGGCGCGCCGGCGCCGGCCGGAGGAGCCGCTCCGATTTCGGGCGCGGGCGGCGATCCGTGGGAGACGCTGGCCGGGTGGAGGGCCGAGCCGTGAGGGCGGCGCTGCTGCGGCTCGGGGGCCGCACCGAGGCGGTGCGCCTCGAAGAAGAAGGTGAGGCCGTGATCGGCGAGAGCCGGGTTGCCTACGAGCGGACCGGCGATCGGATCGTGGTGGCCGGCCGCGCGCACCGCGTCGCGGCGGCTCGCGAAGGCAACCGGGTCTTCGTGTGGTGCGACGGTGTGGCATACGTCTTCGAGCGTGCGTCGAGCGCGCGCGCGGCGACACCGGCCGAGCACGGATCGGACCTGTTTGCGCCGATGCCCGGCCGCGTGCGAAAGGTCTTCGCGACGGTAGGCCAGTCCGTCGCGCGCGGGGCCGTTCTGCTGGCTCTCGAAGCGATGAAGATGGAGCACGCGATCCGATCTCCGCGCGAGGGCGTCGTCCGGCGCGTGCTGGTGGCGGAGGGAGACCTCGTCGATGCCGGCGCGGAGCTCGTCGAGCTGGAGCCCTCGAGCGCCCGGGCCTAGACGGCGGCGCCGCGCCGGGCCGTCTTCTCCGCCCGCTGGCGTCATAATGTCCTCGATGGAACCCTGGGAAGAGAACGCGATTCGGCGGCCGCACCTGCCCGACCGCGTCACGGTGTACGAGGTCGGCCCCCGCGACGGGCTCCAGAACGAAAAGGAAACCCTCCCGCTCGAGGTTCGCGCCGAATTCGTCGACGCGCTCGCGGAGGCGGGGCTGCCCGCGATCGAGGTCGGTTCGTTCGTTTCGCCGAAGGCCGTGCCGCAGCTGGCGGACACGGAGGAGCTCTACCGGCGCATCCACCCGGTCAGCGGCGTCCGCTACCCGGCCCTGGTTCCGAACCTCAAGGGCCTCGAACGCGCGCTGGCCGCCGGCGTCCGTGAGATCGCGGTCTTCACCTCGGCATCGGAGACCTTCAACCAGAGGAACATCAACGCCGGGGTGGACGAGTCGATCGAACGCTTCCGTCCGGTCGTCGCCCGCGCCAAGGACGAGAAGGTGCGCGTGCGCGGCTACGTCTCGACCGTGTTCGGCTGTCCCTACGAAGGCGAGATTGCACCCGAGGCGGTCCGCGAAGTGGTCCACAAACTGCTCGATCTCGAGGTCGACGAGATCTCGCTCGGCGACACGATCGGTGTCGCCACGCCCGATGGCGTCTACGACGTGATCGAGACGCTCTACGAATCGGGCGTGACGCGCGGCGTTCTGGCGCTCCACTTTCACGACACCCGGGGGACGGCGCTGGCCAACGTCCTCGCCGGCCTCCAGTGCGGCGTCACGACCTACGACGCCTCGGCCGGGGGTCTCGGCGGCTGCCCGTACGCGCCCGGCGCCTCGGGCAACCTCGCGACGGAGGACCTCCTCTATCTTCTGGACGGCCTCGGGATCCACACGGGCGTCACGCTCGCGCGCGTCGTCCACGCCTCGCGGAGGCTTTCACAGAGTCTGGGCCACCGTCCTCCGAGCCGCTACCTTGCGGCCGTCTGGGGCTCGACGGGTTGACAGAACCGCGACGGGCATGTAACCTACTTATCTACCGAAGGTTAACAGTGACAAAGAAGATTCTGCTGGCTGACGACAGCCTCACGATTCAGAAGGTGGTCGAGTTGACCTTCTCGGATAGCGAATACGACCTGGTCTGCGTGTCCAACGGCCAGCGGGCCCTCGACCGCATCGTCGCCGGTGAGACGCCCGACCTGATCCTGGCCGACGTCGTGATGCCGGAAAAAAACGGATACGAGGTCTGCGAAGCGATCAAGGCA
>DATMNJ010000014.1:0-2874 GCA_035569175.1 Thermoanaerobaculia bacterium
CGGTCTTGAGGGCGTCGTGGCCAAGCCCCTCAGCTCGACGTACATCCCCGGGCGCCGGCCTACGGCCTGGGTGAAGCACAAGCTCCCCCGCGAGGAGCGCCTCGCGATGACCGGGGTTCGGCGACCAGTGACGCGGTGGCCAAGGCAGTGTTCGTGGCGCGCGCCGCCCGACGGTTCGTTGGTTGGCGAGTCCACCGGACAGGCACTTCGTGGCGTAGGGTACGGATAGGCCGATTCACGGCACCAAACGCGCGCGCGCCAGGAGGTCTGACATGGCGACGAACGATCCTTTCGGCGACTTTCGGCGCCGCCGGAGTAGCCTGTTCGACGAGTTCTTCTCGGAGTTCTTCGACCGGCCATTCGGCATCGAGGGGGCCACGGGCCCTACCGGCACGCGAACCTCCGCGCCACTCGCGCGCCGGCCAGTCGAGCAGGTCGACATCACGCAGTTCTTCTCGGATGCCACGCGCGAGCTTCTACAGCGTGCGGCGCAGCTGGCGCTCGACTGGGGCTCCCTCGATCTCGACACCGAGCACCTGCTGTGGGCGGCAATGCAGGACGACCTCGTCGCGCAGATCGTCCGCCACGCCGACGGTGATCCCGCCGCGATCGCGGCGCAGGTCGAAGACGAGGCGGAGCGCGGGGGACGGACGGACGTGGCGCCGTCGCTCTCGCCCGAGGCCAAGGCCGCGTTGCTCCGGGCGTACGACGAGATGCGCGAGCTGAACTCGTCGTATCTCGGACCCGAGCACGTGCTGCTGGCGCTGGCGCGGGACACGGAGTCGGACGCCGGGCGTCTGCTGGCGCGCTTCGGCCTGTCGCACACGGCGCTCCGCGGAGCCGTGATCCGCGGCGTCACGCGTACTGACGAGGGCGGGAGGCCGGCTAGCCAGACGAAGACGCTCGACGAGTACAGTCGCGACCTCACCGAAGCGGCCCGGCAGGGCAAGTTGGATCCGGTGATCGGTCGCGCCGACGAGATCGAGGAGACGATCGAGATCCTCTCCCGGCGCACGAAGAACAACCCTGTGCTGATCGGCGACCCCGGCGTGGGAAAGACGGCGATCGCGGAGGGCATCGCCCAGCGGATCGTCAACGATGAGGTGCCTGAGACGCTCGCGGGCAAGCGGCTGGTGGTTCTCGACCTGGCCGGCATGGTCGCGGGCACGAAGTACCGCGGCGAGTTCGAGGACCGCCTCAAGTCGGTGATCGATGAGGTGACCGACCACGGCGACGACCTCGTCCTGTTCATCGACGAGCTCCACACGGTCGTGGGGGCGGGGGCGGCCGAAGGCTCCATGGACGCTTCCAACATGTTGAAGCCGGCGCTAGCACGCGGCGACCTTCGCGTGATCGGCGCCACGACAGTCGACGAGTACCGGCGCAACATCGAGAAGGACGCCGCGCTCGAGCGCCGCTTCCAGCCCGTGCTGATCGACGAGCCGTCGGTCGAGGAGACGATCGAGATCCTGAACGGACTGCGCGACCGCTACGAGGCGTACCACCGCGTCCGGATCAGCCCGGAGGCCCTGGTGGCGGCGGCGGAGCTGTCGGACCGCTACATCACCGACCGCTTCCTTCCGGACAAGGCGATCGACCTGATCGACCAGGCCGCGGCGCGGGTGCGAATCCGCGCGAAGACCAAGCCGGCGGACCGCCGCGCGCTCGAGGAGGACATGGCGCGCAACGAGCGTGAGCGCGATCAGGCCGTCGCGGCGGAGGACTACGAGCGGGCGAACACGCTGAAGGCGCAGATCGAGGGGCTACGTGAGGAGCTGGACGAGACCCGCTCCGGCGGACGCGAGCGTGCCGCCGAGGTGCTCGCCGACGACGTCGCCGAGGTCGTGTCGCGCCGGACCGGGATCCCGGTCTCACAGCTGACCCAGGAGGAGCGCGAGCGGCTGCTCGGCCTCGAGGCGCAGATCCACGAGCGCGTGGTCGGGCAGGACGAGGCCGTCGAGGCAGTCGCCCGCGCGGTGCGGCGCGCGCGCGCCGGGCTCGGCGATCCGAACCGGCCGGTCGGCTCGTTCCTATTCCTCGGGCCAACCGGCGTCGGCAAGACCGAGCTCGCACGGGCGCTCGCCGAAACGCTGTTCGGCGACGAGGACGCGATGGTCCGGTTCGACATGAGCGAGTTCCAGGAGCGCCACACCGTGTCGCGCCTGGTCGGCGCGCCGCCGGGCTACGTCGGCTACGAGGATGCCGGTCAGCTCACCGAGACCGTGCGCCGGCGTCCTTACTCGGTGCTGCTGCTCGACGAGATCGAGAAGGCGCATGCCGACGTCTTCAACATCCTCCTGCAGCTGCTCGATGACGGACGCCTCACGGACGGCCAGGGCCGCACCGTCGACTTCCGGCACACGGTCGTGATCATGACCTCGAACCTGGGGGCCGACCGCATCCAGGCGCACGCCCGGCGCAACGAGTCGTTCGAGGAGCTGAAGGACGAGCTGATGGACATGCTGCGGCAGACCTTCAGGCCCGAGCTGCTTAACCGGATCGACGAGATCATCGTGTTCCGCTCGCTTGACCGAGATCAGCTCATGCAGATCACGCGGCTGCTGCTCGGCCGGGTCGCGCGGCGAATGCGTGCCCAGCGCGTGGAGCTAGAGGTGTCGGACGAGGCGGTCCAGTACCTGGCGAACGCCGGCTTCGACCCACAGTACGGGGCGCGCCCGCTGCGGAGAGCCATCCAGCGGCTGTTGGAGGACGAGCTCTCGGAACGGCTGCTCGCTGGCGAGATCGAGCCCGGCCAGCGCGTGCGGGTCGACCTGCGTGACGGCCAGCTCCACGTGGAGACGGTGCCCGAGGCGGAGGCGGGACGGTTGGACCATTCCCACAACTGAGGGCGGAGTGCCACTGCGGCGGTGCCGC
>DATMNJ010000015.1:0-2313 GCA_035569175.1 Thermoanaerobaculia bacterium
TGGCGCTCGGGCAACGCGTTTTCGTGTCCAGTCGTCGTCCGCGCGGCGATCGGCGGCTACATCGGGGGCGGCGCCGTCTACCACTCGCAGTCGGGTGCCGTGCTGATGACGCACATCCCCGGCCTCCGCGTCGTCATGCCGTCGAACGCGCTCGACGCGAACGGCCTGCTGCGGACGGCGATCCGCTGCGACGACCCGGTCCTCTTCCTCGAGCACAAGCACCTCTACCGACAGACGCACAACAAGGGCGTGTACCCCGGTCCCGACTACATGGTCCCGCTCGGCAAGGCGGCGACCGTACAGGAGGGCTCCGACGTCACGATCGTGACCTACGGCGCGACGGTGTACCGGTCGTGGCAGGCGGCGAAGACGTTCGCCGAGGAGACGGGTAAATCGGTCGAGATCCTCGACCTGCGCTCGTTGAACCCCTATGATTGGGAGGCGATCGCCGCGTCCGTGAAGAAGACCTCGCGGGCGATCGTGGTCTACGAGGATCCGGTATCCTGGGGCTACGGCGCCGAGATCGCCGCGCGGATCTCGACGGAGTTGTTTTCGCATCTGGACGCGCCGGTCGAACGCGTGGCCGCAACGGACACGTTCGTCGCATATCAGCCGCGGGTCGAGGACTTCATCCTTCCGCAGGCCTCGCACGTGCGTAAGGCCCTCGAGCGCGTCGCGGCGTTTTGACCTCGCGAGAGGACTGATTCGGTCGATTCGGCGACACTCCCGGCGCGGGGTCCGCGCGTAAGTCACTGGGAATGAACGCTGGTGGAACGGGTACGGGTCGTGCTCTTTTGAGCCCTGTCATGGGAAAGGAGATTCGATGATCAAACGGGAAACTCCGTCCGGCGCGGGCGTCGGCGTTCACGCCCAGCACCGGGCGCTGCGCCGCTGCCACGGGTGCGGCGCGTACGCGCGGCCGGCCCCGGAGCCGGTCGAGGGGCGCCTCGTCTGCGAGAAGTGTTTCGAGAAAGCGCGGCGCTCCGGTTCCGATCCCCTCGTCGTCGCCGAGGCCTGAGCCCGCGGCGGCGCATCGATCTCGGCTCGCATAGAATGCGGGCACGGTGAAGGCCGACCACCGAGCCACGCTCACGCGGCGCCAGATCTACTCTCCCGGCCTTTTTTCGGTCACCTTCTACTGTCCGGACCTCGCGCTGAGCGTGGCTCCGGGCCAGTTCGCGATGATCGACGTGCCCGGCCGCGCGCGGCCGTATCTGCGGCGCGCGTACTCGGTCGCCGACGCGGACGCGGAGGAGGGGAGCGTCGAGTTCCTGGTCAAGACGATCGGGCCCGGCACCGCGGCGCTCGAGGAGATGCCGGAGGATTCGACGGTGCGGTTGCTCGGACCCCTCGGGAACGCGTTCGGTCTCGCGGGCTTGTCCCCGGACGACCGGGTCGTCATCGTAGCCGGAGGCATCGGGGCGGCGCCCTTTCCGGCGCTCCTGCGCGCGATGGGCCGCGCCGGCGTCGCGGGCGACCTGTACCTCGGCGGACGCAGCTCCACGGAGCTCGCGATCCGGCAGCGCTTCGAGGGGATCGTGCCGGGCGAAACCGTTCTCGCCACGGACGACGGGTCGGTCGGCGAGAAGGGCTTCGTGACCGAAGCGCTCGCGCGGCGGCTGGCCGCGGGAGCGCGCTACGCGCGCCTGTTCGCCTGCGGCCCGATGCCGATGTTCGCGGCGCTCGCGAGGGTCGCCGGCGCCGCCGGGTTGCCGGCGCAGTTCTCGACCGAGGCGGAAATGGGCTGCGGCTTCGGCGCCTGCCTCGGCTGCGTCATCCCGGGCGTGGAAAAGCCGTTCATCGTCTCGTGCAGCGAGGGCCCCATCCTGGCGCCGGAGAAGGTGCAGTGGTGAGGGAGCCGGCGAGGGGCGGCCACAAGGGCCGCCCCTACACAAGCACGCGTAGGGGCGGGGCTTGTCCCCGCCCGACGCGGACCGGAGTCTCATGACCCTCAGCGTCACGCTCGGCCCGCTCACGCTCCGGAACCCGATCACGACGGCGTCGGGCACGTTCGGCTACGGCCTGGAGTTCACCGACTTCGTGGACCTCGCGGCAATCGGCGGGCTCTGCACCAAGGGCCTGTCGCTCAAGCCCCACGCCGGCAACGCGCCGCCACGCATCTGCGAAACGCCAGCCGGGATGCTCAACGCCATCGGCCTGCAGAACGTCGGCATCGAGGCGTTCCTCTCCGAGAAGCTGCCGAAGCTGCGCGCGCTCGGAGCGACCGTGATCGCCAACGTCTGGGGCGACCTCGAAGAAGACTACGTCACGGTCGTGCGCGCGCTCGAAGGCGCCGAGGGCATCGCCGCCGTC
>DATMNJ010000016.1:0-3576 GCA_035569175.1 Thermoanaerobaculia bacterium
GCGCCGGTGTCGTGTCCGCCGTCTGCGGGCTAGTGCTCGCCATCTCGTCCCCGGGCGGCGCTGAAGTGCCGGAGACGCCGACTCCGGTCGCCAAGCCGCCGACTGCCGAGGAGGCGAAGGCCTTCACCGACGAGGCCGCGAAGACCCTTCTCGAGCTCTGGATCAACCAGGGCCGCGCGGACTGGGTGAAGTCCACGTACATCACCGAGGACACCGAGATCCTGGCCGCCCACGCCGCGGACAAGTCGATCACGGCCGGCGTCCGGTACGCGAAGCATGCGACGCGTTTCGACAAGGTCGCAGTTCCCGAAGAGACCGCGCGCAAGCTGAAACTTCTGAAGCTGTCGTTGACCCTCGCGGCGCCGTCCGATCCGGCCGAATCGGCCGAGCTGACCCGCATCGCCGCGTCGATGGAAGGCGCCTACGGCAAGGGCAAGTACTGCCCGACCAGGGACCACTGCCTCGACCTCGAGGACATCACGAAGATCATGGCGACCTCGCGCGACCCGAAGGAGCTCTACGACGTGTGGGCGGGGTGGCACGCGGTCGGCGCCCCGATCAAGAAGGACTACGTCCGGTTCGTGGAGCTCGCCAACAAGGGCGCCCGCGAGCTCGGGTTCAAGGACACCGGCGCGATGTGGCGCTCCAAGTACGACATGACGCCCGAGGCGTTTGCCGCCGAGCTCGACCGTCTCTGGGAGCAGGTCCGGCCCCTCTACGTCTCGCTCCACGCGTACGTCCGCTGGAAGCTGCGCGAGAAATACGGCGACGCCGTTCCGGCCGACGGGCCGATCCCGGCTCACCTGCTCGGCAACATGTGGGCGCAGACCTGGGACAACGTCTACCCGCTCGTCGCCCCGAAGGATGCGGACCCGGGTTACGACCTGACGCAGATCCTGAAGGCGCGCCGCACCGAGCCGCTCCAGATGGTGCGCTACGGCGAGGGGTTCTTCTCCTCGCTCGGGTTCGATCCGCTCCCGAAGACCTTCTGGGAGCGTTCGATGTTCACCAAGCCGAAGGACCGCGAGGTCGTCTGCCATGCCAGCGCGTGGGACATCGACTTCGTGGACGACCTGCGCATCAAGATGTGCATCGACATCACCTCAGAAGACTTCACGACGATCCACCACGAGCTCGGCCACAACTATTACCAGCGGGCGTACGACACGCAGCCGGTGCTCTTCCGCGACAGCGCGAACGACGGGTTCCACGAGGCCGTCGGCGACACGATCGCCCTTTCGGTCACGCCGGAGTACCTCGTGCGGCTGGGCCTCCTCGACAAGGCACCGGAAACCTCCAAGGACATCGGCCTGTTGCTCGCCAAGGCGCTCGAGAAAGTCGCCTTCCTGCCGTTTGGGCTCGTGATCGACCAGTACCGCTGGAAGGTCTTCTCCGGCGAGATCACGCCGGCCGAGTTCAACACGGCGTGGTGGGCGCTGCGCCGGAAGTACCAGGGCGTCGCGCCGTCGGTGGCGAGGAGCGAGGACGACTTCGACCCGGCGGCGAAGTACCACGTCGCCGCCAACGTCCCGTACACCCGTTACTTTCTTGCCGACATCCTCCAGTTCCAGTTCCACCGGGCCCTCGCGAAGACGGCGGGGTGCACGGGACCGCTCAACCGGTGCTCGATCTACGGAAACAAGGAAGCCGGGAAGAAGTTGAACGAGATGCTCGCGATGGGCTGCTCGAAGCCCTGGCCCGACGCTCTCGCGAAGATCACCGGCCAGCGTGAGATGGACGCGACCGCCATCCGCGACTACTTCGTGCCGCTGCAGAAGTGGCTCGACGAGCAGAACAAGGGCAAGCCGGTCGGCTGGTAGGTCGTCGCTTCCGCTCGCTGCCGTCGCTTCCGCTCGCTTCGCTCGCTCACGCTCCCGCGGCGCGAACCTCCTCCCTCCCTTCGGTCGGGAGACTATTCGCGCCGCGAGCGACTGTCACGGTGCCGCGAGTCGAGACGCTCTCTTCGCACGTGACTGCGGGGCGCGCGATGACAGCTCCGGGGTCTAGTACCTCAGGCGGACGAGGGTCGCCGTGCCATCGGGCTTGGGGACGACGACGAAGAGGTTGTCGTATTCGTCGGCCGCGATGCTGATCGCGCCGGGACATCCCAGGGCCTTCAGGAGATCTGGAATCGTGTTGCTGTGGCCCGCGACGAGCACGGCGTCGTCGCCGTGCTCCTTGCGCAACCGCGCGACGAAGGGCCGCGCGTCGGCCGGTCCGGCCATGCCGGCTCCCGTGTCGTAGAGCGCGATCGCGAGGCCGAGCGCGTCGGCGAGCGGCTTGACCGTGTCGCGCGTTCGCTCGGTGTCGGTCGCGTAGACCGCGCCGACGCCCGAGTCCTTCAGCATCCGCGCGAGGCGCACGGCGCGCGTCCGGCCGGCCTCGGTCAGTCGTTGATCGGTTTCCGAGATCTTTTCGGCGTGCCGCACCACGAAGACGACCTTCTGGGCGCGGGCGGCATCGGGCAGAGCGAAGAGGCCTGCCACGCAAACGAGGGCTGCGACGGTGAGCTTCATGCGAGTCACCATATCGAAGTGGGCTGGAAGCGATAGATTTCCACAACGAAAGCCCCCGTTCGGGCGTCCAAAGAGCCGAGACGAGGTTCCGGAAGGGACCCGGAGGGCGGCAGGTCCTGAGCGAATCACGCATCGTATTGAAGGCAAAGGAGCTAGCCCTGACGGAGACCGGCGGCCGGACCGCGGACTCGGCGGATCTCGTGGAGCTTTACGAGACGCATGGAGGGCGCATGAAGTCGATCGCGATGAACCTGCTCGGCAACGCCTCGGACGCGGAAGATGCGGTCCAGGAGGCGTTCCTCAAGGTCCATCGCGGCGCGGCCCGGTTTCGCGGCGGCTCGAGCCTCTCGACCTGGGCGTACCGAATCCTCGTCAACGCCTGCTACGACATGATGCGGCGCGGCCGCCGCCGGCCGGAGAGCCCGCTGCCGGATGAGGCGACGCTCGCCCGCGCCGAGCGCGACCATCCGCTGCGCCTGGCCATCGAGAAGGCACTCACGCGCCTCGAGCCGCGCGAGCGAGCGGCCTTCCTCCTGTGCGAGGTCGAGGGCTTTTCCCACAAGGAGGCCGGCGAGATCCTGGCGGTTGCCGAAAACACGTCGCGCACGCTGCTCTTTCGGGCCAAGCGGCGCCTGCAGCGGGAATTGAGAGCGGGCGGCGCTCTGCCTCCCGCGGAGGCGTCGTGAAAGCGTCCTGCCGCGACCTGGAGAAGGCGCTGTCGGGCAGCGACCCGGAGCGGGCCGCGGCGTTCGAGGCGCATGCCACCGCCTGCGCGGCCTGCGCGAAGGAGCTCGCCGAATGGCGTCGGATCTCGGAGGCCGCCCCGTCTCTGCGCCGCGCCTGGGATTCGCCGGAGCTGCTGCCGCGGATCCGCCAGGCGATTGCCGAAGAGTCGGTGCGCGTCCGCGAGGACGACGCCGCTCCGGCGGCCGCCCCGTCCCGGTGGAGCTGGCTGCCCGCGGCCTCGATCGCGGCGCTCTTCCTGATCGCGACGGCGGGCCTGTTCGTCTTCCGCAACGGCGGGGGCCGCGACCCGCTCTCGAGCCACTGGCGGACGACG
>DATMNJ010000017.1:0-30210 GCA_035569175.1 Thermoanaerobaculia bacterium
TTCCGGAGCCGGGTTCGTCGGATAATCCTCCCCCATGGCCACACGGGGAGTGCGGGGCGCCACGACGGCCGACGGCAACGACGCCGCGGGCATCGGCGAGCGCACGCTCGAGCTCGTTCGCGTGCTCGTCGAACGCAACGGGATCCGGCCCGAGGAACTCGCCAGCGCCACCTTCACGGCGACCGAGGACCTCGACGCCGAGTTTCCCGCCCTGCCGGTGCGGTCGCTGCCCGGCTGGGAGGACGTGCCGCTGCTCTGCGCCCGAGAGATCCCCGTGCCCGGTTCGCTCGGCCGGTGCATCCGCGTCCTGCTCCACTGGAACACCGAGAAACCGCAGAGCGACGTCCGGCACGCCTTTCTGCGCGGCGCGCGGCGCCTGCGCCCCGCGTGGGCGGTGCGCGTTCCCGGCGACGACGACGGTCCCGCACCCGTGCGCCTGCCTCCGGAGACAGGGCGGTGAGCCGAGCGGCCGTCGTCGGCCTCGGCTTGATCGGCGGCTCGGTCGCGCTCGGAGCGGGCGCGCGCGGCTACGACCGCGAGGACGGCGTCCGCGAGCACGCCCGCCGCCGCGGCATCGACGCCGTGGACTCTCTGGCCGAGGCGGTCGCGGGCGCGGACCTCGTCGTGACCGCCGTCCCGACGGACGAGACGCCCGCTCTGCTGCGCGCGGTCGCGGCGCTTGCTCCCGGCGCGGTCCTGACCGACTGCGCCTCGCTCAAGCGAGCGGTCGCCGCCGCGGCGCACACGCTGGACGCGGGCGTGCGCTTCGTGGCCAGCCATCCCATGGCGGGCGGCCGAGGCCACGGCCTCGAGGCGGCCTCGGGCGGACTCTTCCGCGGCCGTCCCTGGGCGATCGTCCCCACGGCACGCAGCGACGACGGGGCCATCGCCGCCGTCCGGGCGTTCTGCATTTCCCTGGGCGCCCGCCCGGTTCTCCTCGACGCCGAGCAGCACGACCACGTGATGACCTGGGCCAGCCACCTGCCCCAGGCCGTCGCGAGCGCGCTCGCCCGCGCCGCGGGGACTGGCGGCGGCGCCAGCCTGCCGGATCTCGCGGGCCCGGGCCTCCTCGACGCGACGCGGCTGGCTGGCCAACCGGTCTCCCTGGCGCTCGAGCTCGCCCTGGCGGACCCGGACGCCCTCGCGCGGGCGATCGACGCCGTGTCCCGGGAGCTGACCGGCGTGTCCTCGGCGCTGCGGCGCGGCGACGCCGGCGCGCTCCGCGCCCTCTTCGAGGACGCCGCGGCGGCCCGCCGCACGTTCGAGCGCTGATCAGGGCGGATCGGTCCTCCGGTCGTCGAGCACACGACCGGCGCAACTCGCGGGCTCCTAGCCCGCTGGGCGGCGGTCGCGCAGGCCGTGGCGCGCGACGAGGAACGCACCGGCGCCGGCGCCGGACACGAGGCCGATGACGACGAACGCGACGAGCCGCACCCAGTCGGCCACCGCCGCGGGGGCGAGGATCGTGCGCAGCGCGCCGATGAAGTCCACGCCCGCCGCCGGATGCGTGCGCGCCGCCTTCAGCGCGGCGAGAAGGGCGGAGACGGCGAGGGAGATGGCGCACCCCGTGAGCGCCACCACGGCGCTCGCTCCCGCGATCCGACCCCGCGTCACCGGCTGCGACACGACGCGATCCAGCGTGTCGAGCGCGGGCTCGCGGCCGCCGAGCGGCGCGAAGCGCTGGAGCAGCAGCAGGCCCGGGACCGAGGCCGCCGTGCACAGCAGGTAGAACGGCGTCCATCCGATGGCGTCCGCCGTATACCCTGCGATCGGTCCGGGAAGGATCCGGCCCAGCGCGAAGATGCTCGAGAAGAGGGCGTACTGCGTGGCGGAGAACCGCTTCTGCGTCATCCGCAACAGCATGACGCCGAAGGCTCCCGTCCCCATGCCCTGGCAGAGCGTCTCGATTCCGATGGCGAGGAGCATCACGATGCGGTGGGCCAGGGGCTGCACGACGGCCCCCGTCACACCCCCGGCGCACGGCGTCCCCGGCGTGAGCTGGTCGATGGCGATGTATCCGAGAAAGCCGACGGACTGGATGACGCCGAAGATCCACAGGCACCGCGTCAGGCCGATCCGTTCCGTCAGCGCGCCGCCGACGAAGGTGCCGGTGATCAGGAGAGTCAGGCCGATCGTCGCCGTTCCGAGGCCGACGTCCTCCGGTACGTAGCACTTCTGGATCAGGAACGGCCGGATGAGGGCCGTCGCCATGTTTTCGCCGAATTTGTAGAGCACGAGAAAGCCCAGGATCGGCAGGGCGCCCGAGCGCCGGAAGAGGTCGATGAGCGGATCGAAGACCGCCTGCCGCAGCGTCCTCGGCGGCGGCGGCACCACTTCGGGCTCGGGCGACCAGAGCACGATGCCGGCCAGCGGCACGAAGAGCAGCGCCAGCCCGGCGAATACGAGAGGCCAGCCGAGCCTCTGCCCGACCGTGATCGACACCGCGCCGGAGAGCAGCACGGCCGTGCGCGCGAGCGCCGTCCGCGCGCCCACGGCCATCCCCTGCTCCGAGCGCTCGAGCACCTCGACCGCGTAGGCGTCGATGACGATGTCCTGGGAGGCCGAGCCGAAGGCCACGAAGAGCGCCAGCATCGCGACGACGGCGACGTCCGCCGAGCCGCCAAAGGCCGCGAGCCCGAGCATTCCGGCCATCAGGACGGCCTGGCAGACCAGGATCCAGGAGCGGCGCCGGCCGATCGACCCGAAGCGCGGCCCGTAGCGGTCCATCAGCGGAGCCCATAGGAACTTGAAGGTCCACGGCGCCTGAGCGAGCGAGAAGAGGCCGACCGTCTTGATGTCCACGCCCCGGTACGTCAGGAAGGCCGGCAGCGCGATCCAGACCAGGCCGAGCGGAAGGCCCGAGGAGAACGACTGCAGCGTGACCGCGCCGATGCGGCGCGACGACGCGGCGGCCTTGAGGCTCGCCCACGTGCCCAGCTTGCCGCCGCCCGTCATGCGACGCCAGTGTACGATCCTTCCCGCCATGCTGAACATCTTTGCGGCCCACGCCCTCGCCGGACTGCTCGCACTTCCCGCCGCGTCCGGGTCGCCGGCGCTGGCGCCGGTCAACGCGATCTACCCGGATCTCGAGGCGCTTTACCTCGACCTCCACCAGACTCCGGAGCTCTCGACGCACGAGGAGAAGACCTCGGCGAAAATCGCCGCGCGCCTGCGCGCCCTCGGCTACGACGTCACCGACCACGTCGGCGGCTTCGGCGTCGTCGGGGTCATGAAGAACGGCAAGGGCCCGACCGTCCTCATCCGAGCCGACATGGACGCGCTGCCCGTCGAGGAGAAGACCGGCCTGCCCTACGCGAGCAAGGTCACGGTGAAGAACGACGCCGGCGTCGTCGTGCCCGTCATGCACGCCTGCGGCCACGATGTGCACATGACCTCGCTCGTCGGCGCGGCGACGCTGCTCGCGAAGACGAAGAGTCGCTGGAAAGGGACGCTGGTGCTGGTGGGCCAGCCCGCCGAAGAGGGCTGGGACGGCGCCAGGGGCATGCTGCGGGACGGGTTCCTGACGCGGTTTCCGAAGCCCGATTTCGCCATCGCGCTCCACGACACGCCGCAGTTGCCGGCCGGAACCATCGGTTACACGTCCGGCTTTGCGCTGGCCAACTCCGACACGGTGGAGATCACGGTCTATGGCCGCGGGGGCCATGGCTCGTCGCCCCAGAACACGGTCGATCCGATCGTCATCGCCGCCCGGATGGTTCTCGCGTTTCAGACCATCGTCGCTCGCGAAAACGATCCGCAGGACCCGGCGGTCGTCACGGTCGGCACGATCCACGGCGGCACGAGGTCCAACATCATTCCCGACGAAGTCCGGTTGCAATTGACCGTGCGCAGCTACAAGCCGGAGGTCCGGACCAAGCTCCTCGCCGCCATCCAGCGCATCGCGAAAGGGGAAGCCATGGCGGCCGGCGCCCCGAAGGAGCCCCTCGTGAGGATCGAGGAGGGCTACACCGCGACGTACAACGATCCGGCACTGACCAAACGCGTCGCGGCCGCGCTCGCCTCCGCTTTCGGCGCGTCGCGGGTCGTGGCGACGCCACCGGTCATGGGCTCCGAGGACTTCGGCAATTTCGGGAGGGACGCGAAGTGCCCGTCCCTCATGTTCTGGCTGGGCGGCTCGGAGCCCGGAAAGTTCGCGGCGGCCAGGGGCGACATGACGAAGCTCCCGTCCCTCCACTCCTCCGAGTGGGCCCCCGACCGCGAGCCCACCCTGAAGACCGGAGCCGCGGCGCTGACCATCGCCGCTCTCGAGGTGCTCGCCAAGCCGTAGTCCCGTTCCCCGGTTCACGATTCACGGTTTACGGCTCCCGCTCTACGGCATAGGATTCGCGCATGGCTTCCGCCCGTCCGCTCCGACCGAAAACCGCCGTGACACGGCCGCGCCCCGAGGCGCGCCGCTTTGCGGACGCCGGCGCCCTGTACGGCATCCCCAACTGGGGCAAGGGGTTTTTCCACGTCTCGGACAACGGCGACCTCGTCGTCCGCCCGACGCGGGAAGCCTCGCGCGGCGTCGCGCTCAAGCAGATCGTGGACGAGGTCGCCACGCGCGGCATCGCGACGCCGATGGTCATCCGGTTCCCGCAGATCCTCTCGGCGGCGGTCGCGAATCTGAACGACGCCTTCGCGCGGGCCATCGACGAGTACGGCTACGGCAACGTGTTTCGCGGCGTCTTTCCGATCAAGGTCAACCAGAAGCGCGTCGTCGTGGACCACATCGTCGAGGCCGGCCGCCGCTACGGCTACGGCCTCGAGGCGGGCTCGAAGCCGGAGCTGCTCGCCGCGATCGCGGCGGGCCTCGGCCCGGAGTGCCTCATCACCTGCAACGGGTACAAGGACGACATCTTCGTGCGGATGGCGCTCAACGCCGTCCGGATGAAGAAGAAGGTCGTCCTCATCCTCGAAAAAGTCTCCGAGCTCGAGCGGATCCTCTCGGTCGCAAAGGCGCACGGCGTGCGGCCCCTCATCGGCATGCGTTCGAAGCTCTACGCCCGCGGCTCCGGCAAGTGGGCCAAGTCCGGGGGCGAGGCCGCGAAGTTCGGCCTGACGACTCCGGAGATGCTCGAGGCGATCAAGATCCTCAAGGCCCGCAAGATGCTCGACTGCCTCGTCATGCTCCACTTCCACATCGGCTCCCAGATCACGGACATCCGCAAGATCAAGGAAGCCATCCGGGAAGCCGGCCGCGTCTACGCGAAGCTGCGCGCCCAGGGCGTTCCGATTCAGTACCTCAACCTCGGCGGTGGCCTCGGCGTCGACTACGACGGCTCGAAGACGGCCTTCGACTCCTCGATGAACTACTCGGTGCAGGAGTACGCCAACGACGTCGTCTACACGGTCAAGCAGATCTGCGACGAGGAGAACGTGCCGGCTCCGGTCCTCGTGACCGAGTCCGGGCGCGCCGTCACGGCGTACCACTCGGTCTTCGTGACGAACGTCCTCGACGTCGCCGACCGGATCGAGGAGGGCCGCCGCGTGACGGTCGCGCCCTCGGATCCGACCGTCCTGCAGGAGCTCGCGTCCATCGCCAAGACCGTCAACGCCAAGACGGTGCGCGAGAGCTACCACGACGCGCTCCAGTACAAGGAAGAGCTCTTCACCCTCTTCAACCTGGGCCACCTCTCCCTCGAGGACCGGTCGAAAGGCGAGATCCTCTTCTGGCAGATCTGCGAGCGGATCCACAAGGATTTGAAGACCCTCAAGGAAGTACCCGAGGAGTTCGAGGACATGGAGACCATGCTGGCCGACAAGTACGTCCTGAACTTCTCGGTCTTCCAGTCGCTGCCCGACGTGTGGGCGATCGACCAGCTCTTCCCCATCCTGCCGATCCACCGCCTGAACGAGCGGCCCACCGAGTTCGGAACGCTGGCCGACATCACGTGCGACTCGGACGGCAAGATCGAGAAGTTCATCGACCTGAGGGACATCAAGGAGACGCTCCCCCTCCACCCGCTGCGCGACGGCGAGCCCTACTACCTCGGCGTCTGCCTGATGGGCGCCTACCAGGACGTTCTCGGCGACCTGCACAACCTGTTCGGCGAGGCCAACGAGGTTCTCGTGAACGTCGACGAGGAAGGCCGCGCGCAGATCACGGACGTCCTGCCGGGCGAGTCCTGCGAGCGCGTCCTCGAGTACATGAACTACGACCGCGCCGGGATCCTCGCCTCCATCGACACGCAGCTGCGCCGCGCCGCCGGCCGCCCCATCCCCCGCGCCGAGGCGCGGGCGATCTACCAGGAGTTCGAGGAAGTCTTCCCCCGGTACACCTACCTCGAGCGATGAGGCGTCAGGCCGCGGCGCTCGGGTTCTGTCTCCTGGCGCTCGCGGGGACGGACGCGGCGGCCCAGACCACGCCGCGCGCACTGACCGATCGCATCTGGCGCGTCGGCATCTTCGAGAACCCGCCGTACACGATGCGGGGCGCCGACGGGCAGTGGCGGGGACTCAACGTGGAGCTCTGGAAGGAGATCGCGAGCGAGCTCAACCTCCAGTACCGCCTGGGGGAGGCGTCCCCCGACACGATCCTCGACGACATCGCGCACGAACGCCTCGACATCGCGATCGCCCCCTTCGCGACGACGCTCGACCGCGAGAAGTTGATCGACTTCACCAATGCCTTTCTCGTCGCAGAGACGGCCATCGCCGTGCGCCGCAATGGCGACCGAGAGCGCTGGATCACGATCGCCCAGGCCCTCATCACGCCCACGGCGGTGCGCCTCTATCTCGCCATCACGGTCCTCGTCTTTCTGGCCGGAGCCGTCCTGTGGCTGCTCGAGCGCCGGCGCAACCCCCAGTTCTCGGGCGGCGCGTTGCAGGGTGTGGGCTCCGGCTTCTGGTGGTCCGGCGTCACGACGGTCGCGGTGGGCTATGGCGACAAGGTGCCCATCACGTTCTGGGGGCGAATGGTCGCCCTGCTCTGGATGTTCTTCAGTCTCATCCTCGTGACGGCGTTCACGGCCTTCGTCACCGCGAAACTCGCCGTGTCCGAGTTCGGCCAGGTCCGCGGACCGTCGAGCCTGCGCAACGCGTTGGTGGGCACCGTCGAAGGCGCGGCCGTCGGCGACCTGCTGCGGTACGAGCGGATCCGACACCGGATGTATTCCAGCGTGCCCAAGGCGCTCGCCGCCCTCGAAAAGGGCGAGATCGACGCGGTGGTCTACAGCGCAGCCATCCTCGATTACTACGCCGAGCGCACTCCGTCGAAGGCCATCGAGGTCCTGCCGCAAACCTTCGATCGCCAGAACCTGGCGTTTCCGCTGCCGGACGGAAGTCCGCTCCGGGGCCCGATCAACGCGGCGCTGCGCCACTACCTGTCGCAGCCGGGGTGGCGCGACCTCCAGGACCAGTACCTCGTCGTCGAGAGCCTCGCCCGAGAGCCGTGAGGCCGGGCCGGGCGTCCGCCGTGCCGTCGCCTCCTCACTGCGCCAGCAGGAACTCCTTCATGAACAGTACCGTCGCGTAGAACTGGTAATCCCGGTTGGACTTCTTCGCGAACCCGTGGCCCTCGTCCCTGGCCATGAGATACCAGACCGGCGTCCCGATCTTGCGGATGCGGGCCACCATCTGCTCGGACTCAGTCCGCGGCACGCGGGGATCGTTGAAGCCCTGGATCACGAAGAGAGGCTTCTTGATCATCTCCGCGTTGGTCATGGGAGCGATCTTCTCGAGGTAGGCGCGCATCTTCGGATCCCGCTCGTCGCCGTACTCGACCCGCCGCAGGTCCTTCCGGTAGCCGGACGTGTTCTCGAGAAAGGTGACGAGGTTCGACGGGCCGACGACGTCCACGGCGCACCGGATCCGGTCGCTCGAGAAGGTGGCGACGGCCAGGGTCATGTGGCCGCCGTAGCTGCCCCCCTGTACCATCACCCGGCCTGCGTCGAGATCCGGGCGCGTCGCGACCCAGTCGAACAGGGCTGCGATGTCCTTGTACGTGCCGTCGCGCAGGAACCCGTTGTCCAGCAGCGAGAACGCCTTGCCATATCCCGTCGAGCCCCGGACGTTGGGATAGATCATCGCCACGCCGAGCTCGTTCAGGAGGAAGTTGTCGCGGCCGAGGAAACCGGGGCGGGACTGCCCCTCGGGCCCGCCGTGGATGTCGACGACGACGGGGCGCTTGCCCGGGAATTTCGCCGCGTCCGGCCGGTAGAGGAATCCCGTGATCTCGCGCCCGTCGAAGCTCTTCCACGACACGAGCTCGGGCGCGGCGAACGTGCTCGGGTTCAGGCCCCCGAGCTCGCTCGTCGTCCAGCGCTCGAGCTTTCCCGTGCGCACGTCGTAGGAGTAGGCGTCGAAGTTCGAACGCGCGTTGGCCATCGTGAAGCCGATCGCGCTGCCGTCGGGGTGCCACCGCACCCCGCCGATCACGCCGAGCGGAATCTGGGGTCCCGGCCGCTGCTGGCGCGTCGCCGTATCGAGAAACCGCAGGACGCTCGCCCCCTTCTCGTTGGCGACATAGGCAATCGTTCGGCCGTCGCGGGAGAGGGCGAACTCGTTCGCGTCGGCCGAATCCGGCGTCAGGAACTCGACTTTCTTCGTCGCGAGGTCCAGGTACGCCAGACGCAGGAACTCCGAGCCCGAGTCCGTGGCGACGTAGATCCCCTTCCCGTCGCGCGCGAACGCCGCGTTCTCGTATGCGATCTTGTCCTTGCCCTTCGGCGTCAGGAGGGTCTTCTTTCCCGTCGCGACGTCGACGAGCCAGAGATACGCCTCGTTGACGGAGATCCCCTCGGTCACCAGGAGCTGCGAGTCGTCGGGCGACCAGTCGCTGACCTCCCAGCCGCCGCCGGACAGCTCGACGACCCGCCGGTCGGACTTCGGGTCGCGCGCGCCCACGACGTAGAGATCCACGTCGTCGCCCGTGCGGCGGGTCGAGCCGTACGCGATCCAGGCGCCCCCGTTGGACCAGGTCGCGCCCGTGTTGCGCGACTTGCCGTCGGTCAGGAGCGTCACGCTGCCATCGGCCATGTCGTAGCGGTAGATCTGGAAGAACTCGTTGCCGCCGGTGTCCTTGGAGAAGACGAAGGAGTTGCCGGTCTTTGGGTCGAACTGCGCGCCGCCCACCCGATCCGGGTAGAACGTCAGCTGGGTGCGCGCCGCCCCGGGCGCGAGGACGAGGTGGGCCTGGACCGTGTTGCCGAACCGGGTTCCGATGAGAATCTCGTGCCGCACGGGATGCCAGCTCGAGAAGGACGCCGAGCGAAACTCGGTGTACCGGCCGAGCTCGTCGGCGAGCGAGGCCGGGATCGGCGGAATCCCCTCGACGACCAGGCTTTCGCCCGGCTTGATCTCGGCCGTCTGCGCCGCCGCCAGGGCGGTCAGGCAGAAAACTCCGACGGACAGCGCTGCGCGAATCCTCACGATGGCCTCCTTATCCGCGTCGCCGCCGAATCGAGCGGACGACCTACGGGCTCCAGTCGCCGACGGGATACAGCGTCGGGCCGACGGTCACGCAGGGCGCGAGGTCTCCGCCGAGGTGCAGCCAGCCCGTGCGATACCAGGCAACGACGTCGCCGCTCAACGCCTCGCCGTTCAACCAGGGACCGAAATCGACGGGGCAGTTGCCGAGGCTGCCTCCGTCGTCGATCTCGTTGGCATGGTATTTGAGCGCCCAGAAGTCGCCCTGGGAAAAGGTGTCCGCCGGCAGTGCCACCTCTTCGCCGGGCACGATCCGATAGCCCCTGTGGGTTGCGGAGTCGATCACGGACCACGTGATGCCCGGGTAGTTAATCACGCGCTTGGTCTCGGTCGGCAAAATCACGGTCGGGGGACGATCTCCTGAGCGACCGCCCCCGGAGCCCGGGTTCGGGCCTTCGGTCACGATGTCGTTGCCCGGATCGTCGATGTCGAAGTCGAACCGCCAGTAGGCGTGATGCTTGTGGTTGCAGCTCACGCAACCGGAGTTGATGGCTCCGAAGCCGAAAACCGGCTGGATTCGCCCGTCCAGAAAAAAGCGCCACTTCAGCATGTACCGGTACCATCCAGCCGACATCTGTGTGGTCAGGATCAGTCGGTCCGAAAGCTTCTCGGCGGCGACGCCGTCAAAGCAATCCGGGCCCCCTGTGCATGTGTCCACCCCTCCCCCCGCGTCGCACTCGGTGACCGGGGGCGAGGTCGGCTCCGCGTAGACGTGGGGAGTAATGATGTTGTCGGAGACGAACGACACTTGATCGGTTTCCCAATCGCGGTAGCAGATGCAGTCGCAGCTCGTCTGGGTGTACTGAACGTTCAGCATGGGAACGTGCCCGCGCTTCATGACGAGATGGCCGTTGTAGTACACGTTCCGGATCTCGATGCCCGACCCGTTGGTTCCGCTCGAGTCGGCAGGCCGAAGCCAGCAGAATTGCCAGACGGGGTTTACGTCCGGCCACGACATGAGGTGCTCGCCCGTCAAGTTGCAGACGGGCTGCGCTGCGGCGGGCGCCGCGGCGAAAACGCTCCCTGAGAGGAGGACAATTCCTGCGATCCGCTGGATCATTTGCCTGACCTCCTCGTTTCCGGGACGTAATCGTCGTAGGCCACCCTCTCCTTCACGAGATCGACGACGAGCGGCCGGATCGTACCGGCGCGGTCCGAGGAGAGGAGGAAAACCCGAAGGCACCGGCTTCCGGGTCCGCACGGCCTCCCCTTTTCCTCCAGCAGCACGAAGCCGCCCTCGAAGACGACGTGAAATCTCTTGAAGATGAGCTCGAATTCCGGATCCGCGCGAACGATGTCGTACGCTTCCTGGATCTCCACCTGGGACGGGGCTGGGTGCCCCGCGCCGAGCGTCATCCGGCCGGTCTGGATGCCGTCGAGGGTGTAGAAGTTCTCGTACGCAACGCCCTTCTCGTAGTCGAAGACGACGTCGACGCGGCGGGCGAACTCGCGGCCCCCCGTCCCCTTGACGGTCTCCTCCCAGCTGCGCAGCAACCGCAGCGGGCGGGACGTCGCCGTCACATCGCCCTGCGCCAGCTGGGCAGACGCCGGAACCGCGGCGGCGAGCAATCCCATCGCGAGAAGGGCCGGACCCATCCTCCGTCTCTGCATCGTGACCCTCCTTGTCGGCGTCCGGGTGATGGTAGCCCAAGTCCTCCCGGCCCGGCGCAACGGGTCAGTTTTTCTTCGTCGGTGCGGCCGGCGTCGGCCCGGGTTTGACCGCCTCGGGCTTCCGGTCTTCCTTCGCGGGCTCGTCTTTCGGCATGGGCTTGCGCGGCAACATCGCGTCGCGCATCGCCGCGTCGTAGGCGAAACAGGCCATCACGACGGCGGCCTGCTCGAGGTCCTTCTTCACCAGCCGCTCGTAGAGGTCCATGTTGGTGTGGTGCGTTCGGGTCTCGTACTCGACCTCGTCCTGGATGAACTGGAAGCCCGGCAGGCCGATCTGGTCGAACGACTCGTGGTCCGTGCCGGTCGTCGTGTTCATCGTCACGGTGGTGGCGCCGAGGTCGTGCAGCGGGGCGAGCCACGCTTCGAAGATGGGCACGACGGCCGCGTTCTCTTCGGCATAGATGCCGCGGATCTTTCCGGTGCCGTTGTCGAGGTTGAAGTACGCGGCGAGCTTCGCGTGCTCGGGCTTGACGGTCAGGGGCCCCTTCTCCTTTTGCAGGAACCAGGGCTTGTCCTTTTCCTCCGCGCTCAGCGGGGGGCGCGAGGCAAAATGCTGCGCGACGTACGCGCGCGAGCCGTAGAGGCCCTGCTCCTCGCCGGTCCAGAGGCCGATGCGGATCGTCCTGCGCGGCTTCACGTTCAGGGCCTTCAGGATTCGCACGGCCTCCATCGCCACCACGGACCCGGCGCCGTTGTCGGTCGCGCCCGTTCCGCCGTGCCAGGAGTCGAGGTGGGCGCCCACCATCACGACCTCGTCCTTCTTGTCCTTGTCCGTTCCCGGGATCTCGGCGATCGTGTCCCACTGCATCTGGTCGTCGTCCACGATATGGACCTTGACGTCGAGCTCGAGCTCCACGGGCACCTTGCGGTCGAGCAGGCGTGCGATGCGGCCGAAGTGCTCCGACTCCATCGAGAGCTCCGGGATCGCGGTCTTCGGTTTCGACACCCGGAACTCGCCGCCGCCCTGGACGTTGAACGTCCCGAAGTCGCCGCGGCCGAGATCGATGATCGCGAGCGGCTTTTCGTTGGCGAGGAACGCGTCCACCGCCTTGCGCAGGTCGTAGCGCTTGATGGCCTCCTCGCGGTTGTAGCGGGGCGAGCCGCCCGGCATCTGGTACTCGGCGACTTCGGCGAGCGACTTCTCGTCGTAGCGCGTCAGGTCCGGCTTGTCGTGCGGCTTGACCTCGCGGACGTCGCCGTAGAGGACGATCTTGCCGGCGAACGTGCCCTTGAGCGCATCGAGCTCGTCCTTCGACTTGACGTTCAACCGGGCCACTTGCGCACGCACGACACCGTTGGTGCCGGGCGTCCACGCCTTCGGCAGCGCCAGCAGCTCCGCGTGGTCGGGAGCGGTCATCCGCACCGCGGAGGTTTCATATTGCCAGCCGCGGCCGAAGGGTCCCCACGTCTCGAGGTGGGCGTTGGCGAGCCCCCACTCGGCGAGCTTCTCCTTCGTCCATTCGTTGGCTGCCTTCACCTGGGGCGAGCCCGTCAGGCGCGGACCGATGCGGTCCATGAGCTCGGAAGCAGTCTCCATGACCTTCGAGTTGCGAAACTCCTCCTGGCGAATCCGCGTGACCATGTCGAGGTCGACGTGCTCTTCGGCCGGGATCGCGAGGGGGACGAGGCTCAAGAGGCAGACGGACGCGATGGAACGCTTCAGGGGACACCTCCTTGTTTCGGGGCCGCGGCAAAGTACCACCGCCGGTTTCAGAGGGTCAAATGGGGCTTACCGACGGACGAGATCTCACGATTCATGAACATCCTCTTGCCGAGATTCATGGAAGTGAACGCGCCTCTGGATCGAATCGTTACATCGGCGCAGCCAGCGAGGCGCTTTGAGGCGGCTCCGGGCTTCCGTTGAGGACCAGACTGACGGAGAATCAGCGGCAATGCCCGGAAAGGTCCGACGAGCCGGCCTCGCTGCGCTCGCCCTCTGTCTGGCGGTCTCTGCCGC
The DNA here is from genome assembly GCA_035569175.1 of Thermoanaerobaculia bacterium. Lineage (GTDB taxonomy): Bacteria > Acidobacteriota > Thermoanaerobaculia > UBA5066 > Gp7-AA6 > DAHUXD01. The sequence continues at coordinate 13,058 of DATMNJ010000017.1, forward strand.
GGCGGAAGATCCCGGCTTCGTGCTTCGGGGAGAGGGAGGCCTGGTGACGGCGTTTGCGCTCGATCCGTCTTCGTCCTCCACGGTCTACGCGGCGACGGCGCGCGGGCTCTACAAGACGGTCGACGCGGGCGCGACCTGGAGGCGCGCGGGAGCGGGCCTGCGCAACCATGCGCTGCTGGCCCTCGCCGTCGAACCCCTCTCGCCGTCCAACCTCTACGCGACCACCGACACCGGCGGAGTCTTCCGCAGCGAAGACGGCGGCGAGCACTGGGCCGAGGCCAACACCGGAATCACCGCGCGCTACGTCGGGTCGGTCGCCGTGGACCCGCACCGGCGCGGCGGGGTCTATGTCGGCGCCGAAGCGGGCCGCATCTTTCACAGCACGGACGGCGCGGTCAGCTGGACAGAGCTCACACCCCCCACGGCCCACGTGGGCGTGACGGTGATCGGACTCGATCCGGCGATGCCCGAGCGCCTGTACGCCGGCACGAATAGCCAGGGTATCTTCTGGACCGTCGACGGCGGCGTCACGTGGTCGAGGCCGGTGGGCCGCCTGAGCCGGGGCAGCGTCTGGAACCTCACCTTCGACCGCGGAACCGGAGAGATTTTCGCCGGAACGCACGACGGTCTCTTCCGCAGCGCGGACCATGGCGCCACGTGGACGGCCTGCAACAAGGGCCTGCGCAGCTGGAACGTCCTGTCGATCGTGACCGACCCGGCGGCCCCCGCGACGATGTACGCGGGCACGGCCGCGGCAATCTACAAGTCCGCCGACCGCGGGCAATCCTGGACCGAGCTTCGGAGCGACCTCTACGTCACGGCGCTTGCCATCGACCCGCAATCGCCTTCGACGCTCTACGCCGCCACGCAACTCGGGGTGATCAAGAGCGACACGGCGGGCGAAAAGTGGCGGGCGCTGCCCATGGCGGGGCCGGTTCCGGTTCCGGTTCCGGTTCCGGACCAGGCGATCCGCGAGCCGCAGCAAAGCCCCGAAGAACTGTCCGACAAGCTCCCGCTACTGCCGCTGAAACGTCGGCCGCCGGCCCCGGCCGGTCTCGCGCCCCTTCCGGTCAGGACACCAAGAACAGGGTGAGCGCGAACCGCGCGTCGGGCTCGATCCACTGCGCGTGGCAGCGGAAGCCGCGGGTCTCGACGAGCGCCACGACCTCCGCGGCGTCGTACTTGTAGGAGCTCTCCGTCCAGATCGGCTCGCCGGCGGAGAAGGACACCTCGCAGTCCGCCCGAGGGATGACGACCGTCTGCGCGCGGCGCGAGACCAGGTGCATCTCGACGCGCCGCTCGCGGGCGTTCCACACCGCCCGGTGATCGAAGGCGCCGAGGTCGAAGTCCGCCAGCAGCTCCGAGTTGATCCGCTGGAGCACGTTCTTGTTGAAGGCCGCGGTCACGCCCAGCGGATCGTCGTAGGCGAGGAGCAGGTCCTTCTCCGGCTTGACGAGGTCGGCGCCGAGCAGGAGCGCGTCCCCCGGGCGCAGGGCACGGCGGATCTCCGCGAGGAACTCGGCGGCCGCAGGAGGATCGAAGTTGCCGATGTTCGAGCCGAGGAAGAGCACCAGCATCGCGCCGGTGTCCGGACGGTCGCGCGCCGCATGCCGCAGCCCCTCCTCGTAGGTCGCGCGGTGGCCCACGACCGAGACGTGCTCCAGCCGGCCGAGCGTGCGCTCGGAGAGCTCGAGCGCGGTCGGCGAGATGTCGATCAGGTGCACCGCGACGGGCCGGCGCCTCAGGCGCAGCGCTTCGGCCACCATGGCGAGCTTCTCGCCGCTGCCGCAGCCGAGCTCCGTCAGCGTCACGGGATCGCCCACCGGAGCCACCATCTCCGAAGCGAACCGCGCGAGCAGGCGGCCTTCCGCCCGCGTGATCCGGTACCACGGAAGCTGGCAGATCGCCTCGAAGAGCGCCGAACCGAGGCCGTTGTAGAGGTACCTGGACTGCAACTGCTTCGGCCGAAGCCCGAGGTCCCGACTCACCTCCTGGGCGAAGTCGCGGACGGATTCCGCCGGCGGCGGCTGGGCGCTGACGGGGATGGCCATGGCTACGCGTTCCCGACCGTGCGGAACTTCGCATACACGTACGGGTATGTCGCACGGAACCAGTTGCGCAGGCTCGGCCGCAACAACTCCTTCGCGGTCGCCGGCGAGGCGCCCTTCATCACGTAGTGCTTTCCGTCGAAGAAGTCGGCCGAGTACCGCGGGTACGACGCCATCGGCTGGAAGCCCTCGAAACCCGCGAACACGGTGGACGTCCACTCCCAGCCGTTGCCCACGAGGTCGTGCACGCCCCAGGCGCTGGCGCCCCCGGGAAACGCACCGACGGGAACCGGGTCCCAGCGCGCGAAGTCGAAGTTCCCGCGTGCCGCGTCCGGCGGATCGTCGCCCCACGGATAACGGCGCTCGGCGCCGGAGGGCGAACCGAACGCGGCCCGATGGAATTCGGCCTCGGTCGGCAGGCGCCGGTTCTTCCAGCGCGCATACGCCGTCGCCTCCGCGTGGGAGACGTACACGGGCCATCCCATCGGCAGCGGAACGAGGTCCCACATGCCGCGCCAGAACCACGCGGCGCGGTGGAGCTCCCAGAAGAGCGGATGGCGCACGCCCTCCTCGGCGAGCCAGAGCCGTCCCTCTTCGTCCCACAGCGCCTCGTCCTCGTATCCGCCGGCCTCGACGAACTCGAGGAAGTCGCGATTCGTCACGCTGTGGACGTCGATCGAGAACGCCGCGACATCCACAGCGTGTCGCGGGCGCTCGTTGTCCCAGGCGAAGGGTTCCTCCGGCCCGGCCCCGAGCGTCGCGGCGCCCGCGGGAATCCGCACCGCGCGGCGCGGCGGCGGCTCGGCCCCGATCCAGGCAACGGCCAGCCCCTCAGGGCGGACCTTTCGGTCGTACGGGAGGCGGTGCCACATGTAGAGAAGCGTCTCCTGGTGCATCGGTTCGTGCTCGAGAACGGTCCGGGCCGCGAGGCCTCCGGCGAGGACCGGGTTGCCGGCCGCGGCGATGTCCCGGTGCGCAAGCGCGTCCAGGACCGCCTGGTCCGCCGCCGCGCCGTACGCGCGGATCGCGTCACGCGGCGGCCAGAGCGACGGGACGCCGGGCACGTCCTCCTGGCTCTCGGGATCGATGCCCCGCTCGAAGAGGACCTCGAAATCGGAATCGAGGCCGGGCTCCCCGAGCCCCCGCTTGAGAAGCGTGTTGACCGCGAAGGCGGGCAGGTGCCCCTCGTAGAAGCAGACCGGATTTCGCAGCGGGATCGGCCTCGCCTCGTAGGCTCCCGGCCGGACGGCGTCGAACAGCGCCTCGGAACGCTCGCGGTTGCGAACGTACCAGGCGGCGAGGGCCTGCCGATCGGACGGATTCAGGAGGTCCATGGCGAAACTACGCTGCAAAGATAATGCTAGATTCCGGCGCATGAAGGCGATCATGGCGGCCGGAACCCTGGCGCTCGCCGGCGCCGCGGGCCTCCAGTTCGCCCCCAACATCCCGGAACGGCTGGCGAAGCTCCCGCGGACGCCGATCGACTACGATCGCACGCTCCTCGACGCCCGCGAGGGGCGCGTCCTCGCAGAGCTCATCGAGGCGTCGCGGCCCATGGGCGACATCTTTCTGACGCAGGTTTCCGACGGGAACCCGGCCCTCCGGCGGCGGCTGACCAGCGAGGCCGCCCACGGGCTGCCCGGCGCCGCGGACGCCCTCGCCCTGTTCCGCATCAACGCCGGCCCTTGGGACCGCCTCGAAGGCAACGCGCCATTCATCGGCACGGCCCCGAAGCCGCCGGGCGCCGGCTTCTACCCCGCGGGCCTCACGAAGGACGAGTTCGAGAAGTGGATCGCCGCGCACCCCGGCGACCGAAAGGCGTTCGAGGGCCTCTTCACGGTGATCCGCCGCGACGGCCGGAACCTCACCGCGATCCCGTACTCGCACGTGTACCGCAACTTCCTCGAGACCTCCGCCGCCCACCTGCGCCGGGCCGCGGCGCTGACCGGGAACGCCTCCCTGCGTGTCTACCTCGAGAAACGCGCCGACGCCTTCCTGAGCGACGACTACTACGACTCGGACCTCGCCTGGATGGATCTCGATTCCGAAATCGAGTTCGTGATCGGACCCTACGAGGTCTACGAGGACGCGCTCTTCAACTACAAGGCGTCCTTCACGTCGTTCGTGTCGGTCCGCGACAAGGCGGAGAGCGAGAAGCTCGCCGTCTACGCGAAGCACCTGCCCGACATGGAGAAGGCCCTTCCCATCCCGGACGAGCACAAGAACACGAGCCGCAAGTTCGAGTCGCCCATCCGCGTCGTGCAGGAGGTCTACACGGCGGGCGACACGCGCGCCGGCGCGCAGACGAGCGCGTTCAACCTTCCCAACGACGAGCGCGTCCGCCAGGCGAAGGGCTCGAAGAAAGTCCTCCTGAAGAACGTGATGGAGGCGAAGTTCCGCGCCGCCGGCAAGCCGATCGCGGAGAGGGTGCTCGATCCCGCCCAGCTCGCGTCGGTGTCCTTCGACGCGTTCTTCAACCACACGCTCTTCCACGAGCTCGCGCACGGCCTGGGCCCGGGCGTGATCACGGGACCGGACGGCCGCAAGGTGGAGGCGCGCCTGCTGCTCAAGAACCTCTACTCCACGATCGAGGAGTGCAAGGCCGACGTCGTGGGGATGTGGACTCTGCTGCTGGCGATCGATCAGAAGTGGCTGACCTCCTTCGACGCGGACACGCTCGCGATCACGACCTCCGCGCTCTTATATCGTTCGATCCGCTTCGGCGCGGACGAGGCTCACGGCGGCGGCACCGCCATCCAGTGGAACTGGTTTCTCGAGAAAGGCGCCGTCGCTCCGGCTTCGGGCGGCCGCTTTCGCGTGGACACGGCGAAGTACCGCGAGGCCGTCCGGTCGCTCGCCAACGAGCTCCTGATGATCGAGGCGACCGGAGACCTCCGGCGGGCGGAGAAGCTCGTCGCCGACTATGGAAGACTGACCCCGGAAATGGAACGCATCAATGCAGGGTTGAAAGACATCCCGGTCGATATCGCCCCTGTCTACCTCGCGGCCGGAGAGAAATGAGGACGATCATGGAAAACCAGGAAGGGTCGGGCACGGTGGTGGAGATGGCGGCAACGAAACGGCGCAAGCCCGCGGCGCGCAAGGCCGCCGCGTCGGGCCGCCGGCCTCGCAAGACGGTTTCGCGGCGCAAGACGGTTTCGCGGCGCAAGGCGGCGGCCAGGGGTGTCTCGTTCGAGAACGTGATCCGCTCGATCACCGGCGGCGTCGCCGTCGCGCGCGCCGCGATCGCCGAGGCCTCCGAGGAGGGGGCAAACGCCGTCCGCCGCGCCGCCGGCACGGCCTCGAAGGCATCCCGCAAGACGATCACCCGCCTTGCCGGCGAGTGGAAATCCATGGAGCCCAGGAAGAAGGCGAGCCTGCTCGCGGCGCTTCTCGGGGCCGCGGCCGCCGCCTCGGTTCCGCTCGTTCGCAAGAGCCTCAAGAAGTAGTGCACCGCTCCCGCGCCGCGCTCGTCCTCGCCGCGAGCCTGGCCTTCCTGCTCGCGGCCGCTGCGCCCCGCGCGGAGGAAGGCCCGGTCGCGGCCTCGTCGTACGCCCTGACGCCCCCATCGACCGGGGGCCTCGAAGCGGTGGACCGGATGTTGCGCCGGCTCGGGACGCACCGCAGGCTGCTCGTCATCGGGGCGCACCCGGACGACGAGGACACGGAGCTGCTCGCCCTCGTCGCGCGGGGAATGGGCGGCGAGGCCGCATACCTCTCGCTCTCGCGGGGCGAGGGAGGGCAGAACCTCGTGGGCCCGGACCTCGGCGTGGGCCTCGGGCTCGTGCGCTCGCAGGAGCTCGGCGCCGCCCGCCGCCTCGACGGCGGCCGCCAGTTCTTCACGCGTGCCTACGACTTCGGCTTCACGCGCTCGCTCGACGAGACGCTGCAGAAGTGGCCGAAGCAGGTCCTCCTCGAGGACGCCGTGCGGATCGTGCGCCGCTTCCGCCCGCAGGTCGTCATCAGCATCTTCTCGGGGACGGTGCGCGACGGCCACGGCCAGCACCAGGCGGCCGGGCTGACCGCGCAGGACGCCTTCCGCGCGGCGGGCGACGCGGCCGCGCTGCCCGGCCTCGCCGGCGAAGGACTGACGCCTTGGCAGCCGGTCGCGCTCTACCGCGAGACCGGCTGGTTCGACAACGACTCCACGACGATCGTGCTGCCCACGGGCGGAGTCGATCCGCTGACGGGCCGTTCCTACTACCAGATCGCGATGGCCAGCCGGAGCCTCCACCGATCGCAGGACATGGGCCGGCTCCAGGAGCCGGGACCGCAGGACACCAAGGTCGGCTGGGTCGCCGGCGGCGCGGGCCGCGAAGGCAAGGACCTCTTTGCGGGCGTCGACACGCGCCTGGCGGCGATGGCGGCCGAGGCGGCGGACCCGGGCCGCCGGGCCGAGATGGAGAAGCACCTCGATCGCGTCGCCGCCCTGACGGCCCAGGCGCTCGGACGCCTGTCCACGACGGACCTCGCCTCCACCGTCCCCGTCCTCGCCGAGGCGCTCGGACAGTTGCGGGCGGCGCGGTCGCTCGTTCGTCCGGGTGACGGCGGGGTCGGAATGCTTCTCGACGAAAAGATCGCGCTCGCCGAGGGGGCGCTCGCCGCCGCCGCCGGCGTCACCCTCGACGTGCTCGCCGAACGCGAAGCGACGGCGCCGGGCGAGAGCGTCGGCCTGACAGTCAGCGTCTGGAACGCGGGCAAAGAACCCGTGGCGGTCGAGAGCGTCGCGCTCGTCAGCCCCGAGGGCTGGGACGGCGGCGTTCCGGCCGCGGGCCGCGCCGTCGCCGCCGGCAGGCTCGAGGAATGGAAGTCGAACGTCCCCGTGCCCGCCGGCGCGCGGCCGACGCTCCCCTACTTTCTCTACAAACCCCTCGCGGGCGACCTGTACGACTGGAGCGGCACGCCGGCGGCGGTGCGCGGCGAGCCCTTCGCGCCCGCGGCCCTGCGGGCCAGCGTCCGGCTGACGATCGCGGGGGCGCAGGTCACCCTCGAGCGCGACGCGGCGTTTCGCCTACGCGACGAGGCGATCGGCGAGATCCGCCGCCCGGTCCGCGCCGTTCCGGCCCTGGACGTCGCCATCGAGCCGAACCTGCTCGTCTGGCCCGTTTCCCAGGGAGGCAAGCGCGTCGAGGTCACTCTCACGGCCAACGCCGAGGCGCTCTCCGGGCGCGTGGAGGTGACGGCGCCCTCCGGGTGGCCCGCGCCCGCGCCGATCGGCTTTTCCTTCGCCAGGCGCGGCGAGCGGGCGTTCTTCGACGTCCCGTTCACGCCGCCGGCGGCGCTCGCCCCGGGACGCTATCCCTTCGCCTTCGCGGCGGTCCTCGCAGACGGACGCCGCATGGCCCTCGGGATCCGCACGATCGACTACGGCTACATCCCGCGCACACCCCGCCCCGAGACGGCCGAGGTCGCCATCGCCGCGGCGGACATCCGCTTTCCCAAGCTCTCGCGCGTCGGCTACGTCCGCGGTGCGGCCGACCAGGTGCCCGAGGCGCTCCTCGCCGTCGGCGTCCCGATCGAGATCTTGGGCGAACGCGACCTCGACGCCGGCGACCTCTCGGGCTACGACGCGATCCTCGTCGGCAGCCGAGCCTACGAGACCGAGGCGGCGCTGCCCGGCGCGAACGGCCGCCTGCTCGACTACGCGCGGGCCGGCGGTCTTCTGATCGTCCAGTACCAGCAGTACGGCTTCGTGCGCGGGAACTTCGCGCCGTTTGCCCTCGACATCGCGCGCCCGCACGACCGCGTCACGGACGAGACCGCGGCGGTCACGATCCTCGACCCGCAGAGCCCCGTCTTCCGGACGCCGAACGTGATCGGGCCCGCGGACTGGGACGGCTGGGTCCAGGAGCGGGGCCTCTATTTCGCGCACACCTGGGCGCCCGAGTTCACGCCGCTGCTCGCGATGTCCGACCCCGGCCTCCCCGAGCAGAAGGGCGGCCTGCTCGTCGCGCGCCTCGGAAAGGGCCGCTACGTCTACACCGGGCTCGCCTTTTTCCGCCAGCTTCCCGCCGGCGTTCCCGGCGCCTACCGTCTCCTCGCAAACCTGCTCGCCCTCAAGTGAGCGGCGAGCGTCCATGCAAAGGAGCCCTGACCATGAAACCCGTTCTCCTCGTTCTCTGCGGCCTCCTGGCCGGGACCGCGGCCGCCCGGGCCCAGTTCGAAGGGGTGGCCGACTTCAAGGTCACGACCAGCACCGGCAAGGGTGAGGCGGTTCCCGCGATCGGGAAGATCTCCGTGACCCGTTCCGCCTACCGAATGGAAATGGAAACCGACGTCTCGAAGATCTCGCGGGGCAAGAGCGGCCGCGCGGCCGACGCCCCGCTGCGCATCAAGATGACGATGTTCGGCAAGGTCGCGGAGCCGGACACGCTGTACATGATCGACGACGCCAACAAGACTTACTCGGTCTGGGACCTGAAGAAGATGCGTGGCGAGATGAAGGACTCGGCCCGGGCGACCTACACCGTGACGAAGCAGGGGACCGACACGGTCGCCGGTCTCGCCTGCCAGAAGGCGCAGCTGACCTCCTCGACCGGGACCATGATCGACGTTTGCGTGGCAAAGGACTTCGCCGTCTCGGGCGACTGGCTCGCCGCGCTCGGACGCCGGCAGCGGGAGAACACGTCGTGGATGTCGGCGCTGCGCGACAACGGCCTCAGCGGGTTTCCCGTGCGTTACAGCGTGCGCCAGAACGGGGCCGCGGACCCGTTCGTGACGATGGAGGTCACGCGCGTCGCGAAGGGCCCCGTGCCCGAGACGCTCTTCGAGGTCCCGGCCGGGTACAAGGAAACCGCGTTCGCGATGGGTGGCCTCTCCCCCGAGCAGCAGAAGTCGGTCTCGGACGCGCGGGCCAAAATGCGCGAGGCCCTCGACCGCATGACGCCCGAGCAGCGCAAGGCCTACGAGGACGCGATGAAGAGGTCCGGGAAGCCGACGCCGACGCCGGCGCCGGCGCCGGCGCCGGCGCCCTGAAGCACGAACGCCTGTAACATCTTCCCGTGACTTTCCGGCTTCGGCGCGCCTTTCAACCGTTCCTCCTCACCCTCAGCCTCGTCCTCGCCGCAGGCGCCTGCCGCCGCGACCCGAGGACGCCGCTCGTCCTCTACTCGCCCCACGGGCGGGACCTGCTCGGCCTGGTGGAAACGGAGTTCGAGCGCGCCCACCCGGAGGTGGACGTGCGCTGGCTCGACATGGGCTCGCAGGAGGTCTATGACCGGTTGAAGTCGGAGAAGTCGAACCCGCAAGCCGACGTCTGGTTCGGCGGTCCCGACACGATTTTCGCGCGGGCCGTCCAGGACGGCCTGCTGGCGCCGTACCGGCCGCCCTGGGCGGAGCACGTCGCGCCCGAGAGCCGCCACGCCGGGGATCTCTACTTCGGCCTCTACCGCACCCCGGCGATGCCCGTCTACAACTCGAGGATCGTCGCCGCCCCCGACGCCCCGCGCGAGTGGGACGACCTCCTCGATCCGAAATGGAAGGGCAAGATCCTCATCCGCGATCCGCTCGCGTCGGGGACGATGCGGGCGGTGTGGGGCTACGTCCTGTCGAAATCGGTGCGCGAGACGGGCTCTCCCGACGCCGGCTTCGCCTGGCTCTCCCGCCTCGACGCGCAGACGAAGGAGTACGTCTTCAATCCGATCCTCCTCTACGAAAAGATCGTGCGCGGAGAGGGGCTCATCACGATCTGGGACCTGCCCGACACGCTCCTCGAGCGCCAGCGCGGATCTCCCCTGCAGTACGTCTTCCCGAAGAGCGGCACGCCCGTCATCGACGACGCCATCGGCCTCGTCGCCGGGTGCCGTCACCCCGAGCTGGCGAAGCAGTTCATCGACTTCGTCGGCGAAAAATCCCTCCAGCGCCTCGCCGCCGAGAAGACCTTCCGCCTTCCCGCCCGGACCGACCTCGGCGACGAGCTTCCCGAATGGGCGCGCGCGGTCGAGCGCGAGATGGTCCCCGCCGCCATGGACTGGCCGCTCGTCGAGAAGGACGGGTCGGCGTGGATGTCGACCTGGGACCGCACGATCCGGGGCAAGGGGATCGCCGCGGCGCGGTGAGAGATCGGTGCGCCGAGTCCCCGGGCGCCCCGTCACCCGTCGGCGGTCCGGATCGTGGTCTCGCTGCCGCTCGTCTCGTGAATAATGCGGACCCAGTGTCCGACTTTCTGAGGCTCGAGGGGCTCGAGAAGCGCTTCGGCTCGACCGCCGTCACCCGCGGCGTGTCGCTGTCGGCCGCAAGGGGCGAGATCGTGGCCCTGCTCGGGCCGTCGGGCAGTGGCAAGACGACGGTCCTGCGCCTCGTCGCCGGCTTCGAGACTCCGGACGCGGGCCGGATCGTCGTCGAGGGCGAGGACGTCACCGCCCTGGCCCCGGAACGCCGCCGCTTCGGCATGGTGTTTCAGCACTACGCGCTCTTTCCTCACATGACGGCGGGTGAGAACGTGGGGTTCGGCCTCGCCGCGCAGGGCGCCCGCGCCGCCGAGACGCGGGGCCGCGTTGCGGAGATGCTCGCGCTCGCCGGGCTTTCGGGTTTCGAGAACCGCCGCGTCGCCGAGATCTCGGGCGGCCAGCAGCAGCGCGTCGCCCTCGCGCGAGCGCTGGCGCCGAGTCCGCGCGTCCTGCTGCTCGACGAGCCCCTCTCCAACCTCGACCCCACTCTGCGCGAACACACCCGGCGGGAGTTGAAGCGCGCGATCCGCAAGGTCAGCATCACGACGCTTTTCGTGACGCACGAGCAGGAAGAGGCCTTCGAGCTCGGCGACCGCGTGGCCGTCCTCGATCACGGCCGCCTCGAGCAGATCGGCACGCCCGAGGAGCTCTTCGAGAGGCCGGCCACGCGCTTCGTCGCGACGTTCATCGGACGCTCGAGCGTCGTGCCCGTCGCGTGGGACGGCGGCGCCCGCATCCCGGGCGGTCCGCTCTGGCCCGCCGTGGCCGGGGCGCCGCTGGCGCCGGGCGCCGCGGGCGACCTCGTCGTGCGGCCCGAGGCCCTGGCCTTCGCGGCGGCCGCGCGGCCGGACGCCGTGCCGGGTAGCGTCACCGAGCGTCGCTTCGCCGGGCGCGTCGCCTACTTTCGGGTGGCGACCGCCGCGGGCGAGCTCGAGGTGCTCGCGGCCCCCGACGCGGCGGCCGTGGGCGACCGGGTCCTCGTCGTACCGGAGCCGTCCGGGCCCGCGCCGCGCGTCTTTCCGAGAATGCCGTGAGCGGGAACCGCCGCGGCCTGGCCACGCCGCTCGTGGCGCTTCTGCTCTTCTGGCTGGTCGGCTACCCGCTCGTTCTGACGCTCGCCGAGGCCCTCGGCGCGCCGCACTGGACCCTCGACCACGTGCTCGAGTTCGCGCGCCGCAGGGCCGAATGGTCGGCCCTCTGGGCGAGCCTCTGGATTTCGGTCGCGACCGTCGTCCTCGCGGCCGCGATCGGCGTGCCGCTCGCCTTCGTCTTCGAGCGCAACGAGTTTCCCGGCCGCGGCCTGCTCGGTACGCTCGTCGCGCTGCCCGTCGCGCTGCCGCCCCTGATCGGCGTCCTGGCGTTTCTCTTCCTGTACGGCGAGAGCGGCTTCGTCTCGCGGGGCGTGCAGGCGCTCTTCCACCTCGCCGAGCCGCCCTGGCGCCTCGCTGGCCCGGGCGCGATCCTGCTCGTCCACGCCTACTCGATGTACGTCTACTTCTACATGTTCACGCGCGCGGGGCTCGCGCGCCTCGACGGCTCGCTCCTCGAGGCCGCGGCGAGCCTCGGCGCCAGCCGGGCCCGCGTGGCGCGAAGCGTGACGCTGCCGCTGCTCGCGCCGGCGCTCTCGGCCGCGGCGCTTCTGACGTTCATGACGTCGCTCGCGTCCTTCTCGGCCCCCTACGTCTTCGGCGGCAGCTTCCGGGTCATGACGACGCAGATCGTCGCCTCGAAACTGAACGGGGACACGGCCCTTGCCATGGTCGAGACCGTCACGCTCGCGCTCGTCGGGCTGGCCGGATTGTGGCTCCTGCGGCGTGCCGAGGGCGCGCGTCCGGCGACCGGCGGCGTGCGCGGCATCGCACCCCGCCGGCGGGAGCTCGGAGCGCGGCGGCGCTGGGCCGCGGCCGTGGCGGGATGGGGCCTGACGATCTTCCTCCTCGCTCCGCACGCCACGCTCATCCTGGTCTCGCTCGTGCCGCGCAACACCTGGACGACCGAAACGCTGCCGCCCGTATTGAGCCTCGGCAACTACCGCTCCCTCTTCTCCGAGGCGGAGCGGCTGCGGCCGATCGTCAATTCGCTCTGGATGGCGTCGGCCGCCACGGCGCTCGCGATCCTCCTCGGCTTCGGCGCGGCCTCTCTGGCGGCGCGCCGCAAGGACCGCTGGGCCGGCCTCATCGAGGGTCTCGTCGCGGCCCCCTGGGCGCTGCCCGGGACCGTCTTTGCCATCGCGCTCGCCGCGGCCTTCAGCGTCGACGCGCCGTGGGCCGGCCGCTTCGTGCTGGTCGGGACGGCCGCGATCCTGCCGCTCGGCTACCTCGTCCGCAGCCTTCCCCTGACCGGCCGCGCGGCCTTCGCGGGCCTGCGCCAGATGGACCCCGCCCTCGAGGAAGCCGCTGCGTCGCTCGGCGCGTCGCGCCTGCGCCGCCTGCGCCGCATCGTCCTGCCGCAGGTCCGGCCGGCCATCGTGGCCGGCGCGAGCCTCGCGTTTCTCGCCGCACTCGGCGACTTCGTGGTCTCGATCGTCCTCTACACGTACGACACGCGGCCGATCTCGATCGAGATCCTGTCGTCGCTGCGCATCCAGGAGATCGGCGTGGCCGCCGCCTACGGCGTTCTGTTGACCGTCCTGTCGGCTGCGGCGTTCCTGGTCTGGGGGCGCCGGGGAAGCGTCTAGGAGGCCGCCGGGCGACTACGGCCGCGTGACGACGCGGGGCGCGAAGGGGGGCTTCGGCTCCCGGGGAGCCGCGACGTAGCCGAAGCCGCCCATCCGCACCGCGGGCGCCAGGCCGACGTTGGTGACCGCCACGTCGACGAGGCCGGACGAATGTGCCGGCGTGACCGCGACCAGGGCGATGGAGCTCTGGACCGTGACGGCGGCGGGCAGAACGCCGAACGTCACCAGGGTCCCGCTCGTGAAGTTGGTTCCCCTGATCAAGACCCTCTCGCCCCCGCGCGTCGAACCCGAGACCGGAGCAAGGGTCTCGATCGTCGGCGCCAGCGGCGCCGGTGGAACGATCTGAGACAGGGCCCCCTGGGTCCCGACGTAGAGCTCGCCGGCCGCGTCCTCGCCGAAGGTCGTCAACGGCGTCGCCGAGATCGGGAGCAGGACCGGCGACCACGTGCCCGCCTGCAGCGACGCGGCCCAGATCTTTCCCGAGCAGAGGTCTCCGTACACGTACGAGCCCTGGAGGTCGGGGATCGCGCGGCCGCGGTACAAGTAACCGCCCACCACGGCACAGCTGCCGTCCTCGTGCGAGTATTCGAGAATCGGCAAGGTGTAGGACGGATCGCCGCAGGGGGGCGGGGACACGCTGCAGCCCGCGCTGCCCTGCACGCCGCAGAGCGAGCCCTCCATGATCTTCCAGCCGTAGTTCTGGCCCCCGCCGCTCGCCAGCGGCTCGTAGTCGATCTCCTCGCGAGCATCCTGGCCCACGTCGCCGATGAAGAGATCTCCGGTGAGCCGGTCGAACGAGAAACGCCACGGGTTGCGCAGCCCAAACGCCCAGGCTTCGGCCGGGCCGGTCGTCGACACGAACGGGTTGTCGAGGGGGATCCCGTAGTACGGAGGCCGGGTCACGTTCTGGTCGACGTCGATTCGCAGCAGCTTGCCGAGCAGCGAATCGCTCGACTGGGCGTGGCACTGGGGATCGTTGGCCGAACCTCCGTCACCCATGCCGACGTAGAGGTCGCCGTCGGGCCCGAACTGCAGCTGCCCTCCGTTGTGATTCGGGTAGGGCTGGTCGATCGTGAGCAGGATCGCCGCGCTCAACGGGTCCGCCGCGTTCGGGTCGCCGTCCGACACCCTGTAGCGCGCGACGATCGTCTGGCCCGTGAGGTTCGTGTAGTTCACGAAGAAGAAGCCGTTCGAGGCGTAGGTCGGATGGAACGCGACCGACAGGAGGCCCTGCTCGCCGCAGCAGCTGATGAGCGTCGAGACGTCGAGAAATGGCGCCGGCAGGATCTGGCTGCCGTCCCAGATGAGGATCTGTCCGGCCTGGCGCGTCACGAACAGCCGGCTGTCGCCGGCATGGGTGATGGACGTGATGTCGGGCAGCCCCCCGGCGAGCGTCTGGAGGCTCACCGTCGGGATCACCGGAGCGTCCTTGCGAACCAGCGCCGACGTCCGCGCCGCGGCGCCGTGCCCGGGCCGCGAGGACAGGACCGCGCCCGCGACGGCGAGGACGACGAGGACGACGAGGAAACGGGCGATCCGTGGCACCGTTTTCGATCTTACGGCATCGTGCCGCGGATTCGCCGGGTCGTCAATGCAGCGGCACCTTCAGGATCACGGCGTCCTGGAGGTCGCCGGGCTTGGGCGGATTCTTCGCATCGAAGTATCGGTGGCCCTGGTTGTTCGCCGAGAAGTAGAGGACGCCGCCGACGACCGTCCCGAGGGTCGGCTCGTCGAAGGCGGGGTGATTCATCTCGAGGATGCGCGAGCGCGCGATCCCGAGGCCGTCGGGCGCGAGGTCGAGGAGGATCACCCGGTGAGGCTGGACTCCGTTCTGGATCGCGACGAGGCGGCCGCCCGCGTAGACGAGCCCATCCACGCCGGCCAGGGTGAGGTCGGCGGGCACCGGCAGCGGCGTGATGCGCCTGGACGCGACGTCGATGCGGTACAGGCCGCCGTAGTCGGAGGCGTAGAGCGTCTTGCCGTCCGGCGTGGCGGCCAGGCCCTGGGTGCCGCGCATGGCGTCGGTCTCGAGGAACACCGCGAGCTCTCCCCTTCCCGGGTCGAGTGCGTAGATCCGGGGCGAGCGTCCGTCGTTCACGTAGACGCGCCCGTCCGCTCCGACCGTCAGGTCGTCGAAGAACGGCGGCTGCTTCGACTCGGGCGGCCGGTGCGCCGTGCGCAGCTTTCCCGTGTCGAGATCGAACTCGAAGAGGGTGCTCTGCGGCGGGTCGCCCTCCTTCGCGCCGTTCATCAGGGGGATGGCCTCGCTGACCACCCAGAGGGTGCGGCGCTTCGCATCCACCCCCATTCCGAGCGCGCTCTTCAGGCCGCTTCCGGGCGGCACGAAGTCCGTGATCTTGCCGTCCGGCCCGATGCGGACGACCTTGCCCTTGCGCACGCTCGCCACGAAGAAGGCCTTCGTGACCGGGTCGTACGCGACGCCCTCGGGAGCAACCTCCTTCTCGGGGATCACGAAGGCCACCGTCGCGCCCGAGGTGATCCGCTCCTTGCGCAGCGCCGCCATCCCCGCCACGACCCTGGCGTAGCCGGCGGTCGTGCGGATCGAATCGAAGTCCGTGTCGGCCGCGAGGTCCGCGGCGACCCGGTGTGCCAGCAGCTGGTCGAGCGTCGCGAGGGCCGCGGCGGTCTGACCGTTGAGCGCCTGGGCGCACGCCAGGTTGTACAGGATGCCGGTATTCCCGGGCCGCAGCCGCACGGCCTGCTCGTAGTCCTTCAGGAAGGCCGCCTTGTCGCCCCGATCGTAGGCCTCGCGCGCCTCCTGCATCAGCCGAAAGACGTTTTGCGGCGGGTCGGCGGCGCGCAGCGGCGCCGCCGCGGCCAGGCACAGGGCGACGACGAGCAGTCTCTTCACGGGGTCCTCCCGCAGGCTGCTACGGATCCCGGCGGCGAGGGTTTCCGTCAGCCGATGACGGCGTAGGCGCGGACGGGGAAGCTGCCGAGGCCCCGAAACGGAGCCGGAACGCCGTGAAAGCGAAAGCCCGTCGCGGGCAGCGCTCTCAGGTTGCAGAGGTGCTCGACGACCGGAATGCCGGCGGCGAGCAGCAGCGTGTGCGCCGGCCGCACCCCGTCGGACGTGTCGTCCACGTTGAGCGAGTCGATGCCGACGAGCGCGGGGGCCGCGCCGGCCAGGTACTCGGCGGCCGCGCGGGTCAGGTACGGATGCCCGTCGGCGTACCGCGGCGTGCGCCAGTGCGCATCCCAGCCGGTGCGCACGAGGACGGCTTTCCCAGCGAGCTCGCGCCCGGCGAATCGTTCCGCGTCGATGGCCCGCTCGCGTTCCGGCGCGTCCACGACGACGCCGTCGAGGTCCGCCAGGCTCTCCAGAGGCAGGCCGGCCACGTCCTTGCCCTCCGCGTAGCGATGGAAGGGCGCATCGAGATACGTGCCGGTGTTTGCGACCATGCGCAGGCGCGCGATGTGAAAGGTCGTCCCGCCGGCATAGTGGCCGCGCGACGCCTCGCGGCCGAGAAAATCGGAGACGACGGGCCCGGGCAGCCCCGGGTACGTGATCATGCCGTGCTCGATCGGGTGAGACAGATCGACGAGGCGCGCCATCGCCCGAGAGGCTATCAAAGAGTCCGGGGGCTCACGCGCGCGCTTTCTTCCGGTCCCGCCACAGGCGCTTCAGAATCTGGATCTGCCCCGTGTGGTACACGTCGTGGGACGCCACGCCGTAGACGAGCGTGTCGGTCTTGTACTTGCTGCCGGGCAACCTCTTGCCGAGCGCGCCGCGCGACAGCGAAGCCACCGCCGACCGCAGCCGCCGGTGCTCCCGTTCGAGGAGGGCGAGGTCGGCGCGCCAGGCCCGCTCGGTCCGCAAGACCGGACGCGCGAACCAGTTGCTCCCCTTCTCGGCAAACGCCCCCCGTCTCTGGCCGGCCAGCAACCGCCAGACCGCGTACTTCCAGTATGCCGAGTGCAGCAGGAGCTCCCAGACGTTGTGAGCGCCCGGCGACGGCCGCCACGCCGCCTGCCTGGCCGTCACCCCACGCAGCGCTCCGCGCAGGTTCGGCCCCTGCCAGGCCTTCCTCTCGTAGGACTCGTCGAGCACCCGGAGCAGCAGCGCGAGCTCGTTCACCGACGGCCTCCTTCGGCCCGCAGCGGGGCCACGTTTTCTTCGGCGGGGGCGACCGCGCGCCGCGCCCCGTGGCGGATGATCAGCGCCACCGCCGCCACGATCACGGCCGCGGCGATCAGGGTGCGCGCCGTCACGGGCTCTCCCGCGAAGAGCCCGCCCAG
>DATMNJ010000018.1:0-5262 GCA_035569175.1 Thermoanaerobaculia bacterium
CGCCGTCGCAGCGCCGCAGCCGACATCGTCCTTCGCGGCCGGCTTCGCGGCCGGTGCCGGCGCGGTGTTCGTGCTGTCCTTCCTGCAGGCGCCGCGCCCGCCGCGCGCGAACGCCGGCGACGGCGAGGAGGGGTCCTGAAGGTCTTCGTCGTCGAGGACGAGCAGCGCATCTCGCAGTTTCTGAAGAAGGGACTGACCGAGAAGGGCTATGCCGTGGATGTGGCGGGCGATGCCGACTCGGCGCTCGAACGGATCGTGGCGGCTCCGCCCGAGCTCGTCATCCTCGATCTCCTGCTGCCCGGCTCCCGCGACGGGATCGAGCTCTGCCGGGAGCTGCGCGCCCGGGGCGTGCGCTCGAAGATCCTGATGTTGACCGCCCGCGACACGGTCGAGAACAAGATCGAGGGGCTGGACGCGGGCGCGGACGACTACCTCGTCAAGCCGTTTTCGTTCCGCGAGCTCGTCGCACGCATCCGCGCACTGCTGCGCCGGACCGAGGTCGCGGAGCCCGGGCCCCTGGTGTTCGACGACCTGTCCTACGAGCCCGAGTCGCGCGAGGTCGTTCGCGGCCGCGAGACCGTCCGGCTGACGGTGCGCGAGGGGGCGCTTTTCGAGCTCCTGCTGCGGCGCCGCGGGAAGGTCGTCTCCCGCGCCGAGATCCAGGCGCGGATCTGGGAGGACTCCGTCGACCTCTCGACCAACATCATCGACGTGTACATCAATGCCCTGCGCAAGAAGGTGGATGCCGGGGACGGCCCGAAGCTCATCGAGACCGTGCGTGGCGTGGGATACCGGATGCGCGAGCCGGGCGCCGCGGGCGAGGCCTGACCCGTGAGCCTCTTCGGCCGATTCCGCGCGCCGGCGCCGGCCTCGACCGACCCCGCGTCCCTCGCGAGGCTCAAGGAGCGCCTCACCGAGACCGAGACGCAGCCGCTTCTGCGCATTCCCGCCGAGGACCTGGCGGGCGACGCGCGCGTGGTCGCGGAAAGCCTGAACCGCCGCCTCGACGCGCTCGCGGCCTCCGAGAAGGAGCAGCAACAGTTCATTGCCGACGTCTCGCACGAGCTGCGTACGCCGCTGACGGTGCTGCGCGGGTCGCTCGAGGTTGCGCTCGAGGAGGAGCGGCCGGCCGACGAATACCGCGAGGCGATCGGGAGCGCCCTCCTCGAGGTGCGCCACCTGACACGCATCTCGCAGAACCTGCTGTTCCTGACGCGCGGGGAAAGCGGACGCGTGACGCTCTCGTTCGCCAACCTCGATCTCGGGCGGTTCGCGGCCGACACCGCGCGTGACCTCGCTCCCGCGGCGGCCGATCGTCAGCTGAAGATCGACGTCTCGGCGCCGCTCGCGCGGATCTACGTCTTCGCGGACGGGGGACGGTTGCAGCAGGTCCTGCACAACCTGATCGAAAACGCCCTCCAATACACCGAGCCCGGCGGGCGCATCCAGGTGCGCGTCGCCTCGGCGCCGGGCGAAGCGCTGCTGTCGGTCTCGGACACCGGCGTGGGGATTCCCGAAGACGACCTGCCATACGTCTTCGAGCGTTTTTTCCGGAGCAAGCGGTCGCGCCGCGCCAATCCCGGGGGCTCGGGCCTCGGCCTCTCGATCGTGCGGTGGATCGTCGAGGCGCACAAGGGCCGCATCACGGCCGAGAGCGTGCCGGGCAAGGGCTCGACGTTCACGGTGCGTCTGCCCGTCCTCTGACGCTCGACCCTCGACGCTGGACGGTCGATCCTGATAGCTTCTTGCCCCCGTATGCGCCCCGTCTTCGTTCTCTCCGCGGCAAGGACCCCGATCGGCAAGTTCGGTGGCGCGTTCGCGTCGCTCACGGCGGCGGAGCTCGGCGGGGCGGCCGCGCGCGGCGCGATCGAGCGCTCGGGCCTGCCGGCTGCGGCGGTGGACGAGACGATCTTCGGGCACGCCCGACAGGCGGGCGGCGGACCGAACACGGCCCGGCAGGTGTCCCGGCGTGCGGGTGTTCCGGACGCGGTGCCGGCCTTCACGGTGAACAAAGCCTGCGCCTCGTCGCTCAAGGCGATCACGCTCGGCGCTCTGACGATCGCGGCGGGGGAGAACGACGTCGTCCTCGCCGGGGGGGCCGAATGCATGTCGGCGACGCCGTATTTGCTGCCCCGCGCCCGCTTCGGCATGCGCATGGGCGACGGCGAGGTCGTGGACGGCATGTACCGGGACGGATTTCTCTGCCCGCTCTGCGGTCAGCTCATGGGCGAGACGGCCGAGACGCTGGCGCGGGAGTACGGGATTCTCCGAGCCGAACAGGACGCGTTTGCCGTCCTGACGCAGCGCCGCGCGTCCGAGGCGCGCCAGGCCGGCCGCTTCGTCGACGAGATCGTTCCGGTCGTCGTGGCAAGCAAGAAGGGCGACGTCACGGTCTCCGAGGACGAGCACCCCCGGCCAGACACGACGCTCGAGTCGATCGCGAAGCTCCCGCCGGTCTTCGACCCGCAGGGCACGGTGCACGCCGGCAACTCCTCGGGCATCACCGATGGGGGCGCGGCCCTCGTCCTTGCGACCGAGGAGATGGCGGGCAAGGCCGGGGTCGAGCCGCTCGCGCGCGTCGCGGCATGGGTGTCGGTCGGCGTCGATCCGGCGCGCATGGGCATCGGGCCGGTTCCGGCGATCCGGGCTCTGCTCGAGAAGACGGGCTTGAAGCTCGGCGACGTGGATTTGATCGAGTTGAACGAGGCCTTCGCGTCACAGGTCATCGCCTGCGCGCGCGACCTGTCCCTCGACCCCGCGAAGGTCAACGTCAACGGAGGCGCCATCGCTCTCGGCCACCCGATCGGCGCGACCGGAGCCCGCGTCGCGACCACGCTCCTCCACGAGATGAGGCGCCGCGGCGCAAGGCGCGGCATCGCGTCGCTCTGCGTCTCCGGCGGCATGGGCATGGCCGTCCTCTTCGAGGGGGTCAGGTAACGGGGTCAGGTCTCTCAAAGTGTGACTTTTCTCCGGCTCGACAGACCGCTAGGGAGTAGGAGATCGAGGCACGCTTCGTAGGAAGTGTAAAGTCACACTTCGAGAGACCTGACCCCCACCAAAGTCACACTTTGAGAGACCTGACCCCACTGAGAATTGCGCTGACGCTCGATCGGGACGCCGACCTGTCGGAGACGAACGACTACCTGAGGTCGCTCGTCGCGGCGGGAATTGCGCGGGAGGCGATTTCGGTCGCCACGCCGCTTTCGCCCGCGGTCGGACCCTTCGACGCCCTCGTGCTCGGCGGCGGAGTGGACGTGGACCCCGCCCGCTACGGGCAAGCGCTGCTCGAGAACGGTTCGGTCGAAGTGGACCTCGAGCGCGACGCCCTCGATTTTCGGCTGTTCGGCGAGGCGCGGCGCGCCGGCGCCCCGGTGTTGGGAATCTGCCGGGGCCTCCAGGTCGTCAACGTGGCCCTCGGCGGCACGCTCGTGCAGGACATTCCGAGCGAGCGGCCATCGCCGGTCGTCCATCAGCGTGCGAAGGACGAAAAGGCGCGGCGCGACCACCAGGTGGCGATCGCCGCCGGAACCCGCCTGTCCGCCATCGCCGGCGCATCCGAGGCCGCGGTCAACAGCCGGCACCACCAGGCCATCGAGCGGCTCGCTCCGGGACTCGCGGTTTCCGCGGTGGCGCCGGACGGCGTCCCCGAGGCGGTCGAGACCGCAGGCGATTCGTGGATCGTAGCCGTGCAGTGGCATCCCGAAAACCTGGCCGGAGACCCGATGTCCGAGCGTCTCTTTGCCGAATTCCTGCGGGTCGTCCGGGCACGGACGTCGGCGCGGCCCGGCTCCTGAGGGAATACCGGGCGCCCCCGGGCGTTGTCCCTCCGGATTCCGGAGATAGAGTCGTGAAGGAGTGTGCCGCATGAGATTTCGCGTTCTCGCCGCCCTTGCCTTCGCCGCCGCGCTCGCGACGCCGGCGTCGGCGCAGCCCAAGGTGAAGATCGACAAGCTCGCCGACGGCGTGTGGGCCGGGGAGCCCGAGAAGGGCGCCAACGTCGGCTGGTTCATCCTCGGCGACGGCGTGGTCGCGGTGGATTCCGGCGGAGATTCGGCGTCCGGCATCGAGATCCTGAAGGCGATCGCCCAGACGACCGGCGGCAAGCCCGTCCGCGCCGTCGTGCTCACCCATGCGCACGCGGACCATGCCGGCGGCGCTCGCGCCTTCGCCGCCGCCGGAGCGCGGGTTCTCTGCCAGGAAGCGTCCGCCGGCCAGATCCTCGCCCTGATCACCCAGGCCGCGAGCGGCTCCTCCGACCCCATGTCGGGCAAGCCGGACCTGCGGCCCGTGGTCGAGTCGATCTCGGAGCGCGTCATTCTGCTCGACGGGATCCACAGCGCCCAGATCTTCTTCCTCGGCGCCGCGCACACGAAGGGCGACCTGGTGGTCTATCTTCCCGCGGACAAGATTCTCTACGCCGGCGACATCGTCTCGAACGGCCGGATGCCGTTTCTCGGCTCGCCCGACGCGGACCCGGTCGGATGGGAGCGGGCGCTCCTGGCCCTCTCGCAGGTGCCGGTCGACAAAGTGGTTCCGGGCCACGGCGACATCGGCCCAAAGACGGGGATCAACGACTCGCTCGCGTATCTGCACGCCGTCAACCAGCTCGTGAAGAAGCTCGTCGACTCGGGGATGCGCGACGAGATGCTCGACGCGCAGATCCGCGCGCCCGAGAACGAGGTCAAGGGCATCGCCGTGAGCGATGCGCACGTGGCCAACGTGAAGGCCGCCGTCAAGGTCGAGCGCGAGAAGGCCGCCCGCAAGCCGACGCCGACCGCCACCCCCGCCAAGAAGTGACGCGCTCCGGCGGGATCACGCTCTCGCGGTCGGCGGGCGGAGCCCGGGCGGACGTCGCGATCGCGATGGCGCCGGTCAACGTCTTCGACGCCGGGAGCCTCGAGGAGCTCGCGCGCGTCGTCCGGGCCGCCGTCCCCGCCCGGCTCCTCGTGTTGACGGGGCTTCCGAACGCGTTTTCGGCCGGGGTGGACGTCGCCGACCACGTGCCCGAGCCCGCCAGGATCGAGCGGATGCTGGCCGCGATGCGCGCCGTCCTCGAAGCGCTCGTGGCGTCGCCGTCGGTCACCCTCGCCGCGGTCTCGGGCGCGTGCCTGGGCGGCGGCGCGGAAATCGCGGCTGCCTGCGATCTCGTCCTGGCCGCCGAGGACGCGCGGATCGGGTTTCCCGAGATCCGCCTCGCGTGTTTCCCGCCCGGGGCGGCGGCACTGCTGCCGGGGCGCATCGGGGAGACGCGAGCGATCGATT
>DATMNJ010000019.1:0-3861 GCA_035569175.1 Thermoanaerobaculia bacterium
AGGCTCGAGCGCGAGGTAGATGACCCAGTAGATGACCGCCGTCCCCGCGGCGTTGCTGAACGCCTCGAGGAACAGCCAGCCCTCCAGCGCGTTCCTCGCGTGGTGTCCGCCGAAGGCCCACATCACCAGGGTGAGACCTCCGACGGCGGCCGCGAAGCGGCCCGCCCCACGGCGGTCTCCGCGTCCGGCGCGCAGGTTGTTGCGCGCGAGCAGGGCACCGCCGAGGAAGCACCCGAACAAGATGACCTCGAAAACGATCGTCCCGAACTGGGATGCCGACTCTCCCTCGGCATCCTTCGGCGTCGTCGACCACGGCCCGATCCAGAGGAAAGAGACCGGACGCCCCCGGTAGGACGCGGCCTCCACGCGCATCGTCACGCCGGGCCGGTCGGGGTGCGGCCCCTCCCAAGCTGCGCGCTCGGTCGCGTAGCCGCGCGGCGACCACTGTGGCTCGACGCGAGCAAAGTGGCTCGGGTCGAGGTCCGCCTGTCGCAACAGAGAACCCCAGTCGGTCTCGGGCAGAGCGCCGACCTCGATCTGGAGCGCGGGAGGGACGACCGCAAGTCGGACCAGTCGGCCGCGAGGATCGACCCAGACCTCCGCCATTCCGGCCAGCACGGGCGCCGGATTCAGGGAATTCACGGTCGGTGACGGAAACGGCCCGGTGATCCCCAGTGCCGGGAACATCGCCGCCGGAGATTGGCGGTACACGAATGCGACGGCGTCCCGCGAGATATCCCCGGCGATGTGCCCGCGGGTCCGAGTCCAGCTCAGGAACTCGAAGTCGGTCCTGAACCAGTTCGCCGAATCGACGGCCTTCCCGGCCCCGACCGTCTGCAGAATCTCGCGCGCTCGCTCGCGAAGGACTTCCGGCGGCTTTTCCACGCCGACGAACGCCGCGATGTTCGCGCGCGGCGTCAGGATGACGGCGAGAACGAGCGCCGCGGCGAGGCCGAGGAGCAGAAGGCGAGCCGTCGCTGGTGAGATCGCGCCGCGCTCGCCGGCCGCGGCGACCATCTCAGGCGAGGGCGTCTCGCCCGCCGCCAGCGCCGCCGCCAGAGGATCGCCGCCGGGCAGCGCCGCGGCCACCTGCGACACCGACGCCGGACGCGCCGCCGGCTCCTTCTCCAGGCACCTCAGGATCACCCGCTCCACCGCCGGATCGAACCCCGGCGCCACCGACGACGGAGCCATCGGCGTCTCCTCCGCGTGCTTCCTCTTCAGCTCCTCCAGACTCGCCGCGTCGAACGCTTTCTTCCCCGTCGAAAGCTCGTAGAGGACCAGGCCGAGCGAATAGATGTCGCTCCTGACCGAAGCGCCCTTGCCCGCAAGCTGCTCGGGCGCCATGTATGCCGGCGTCCCCGAGACCTCTCCCTCGATGACCTCACCGGCGGCGACGGCGAGGCCGAAATCCGTGATGCGCGCGCGGCCGCGTCCATCCACCATCACGTTCGACGGCTTCAGGTCCCTGTGCAGTACTCCGCGGTCGTGCGCCGCCGCGAGCCCCGCGCACAGCTCGCGTGCGATCTCGAGCGCCTTGTCGGCAGGCAGCCGGCCGATGCGCTTCAACAGCGAGGCCAGGTCCTCGCCGTCCACGTACTCCATCGACAGGTAGTGCTGGCCGTCGATCTCGCCGATGTCGTACACGCGGCAGACGTTCGGGTGCGAGACCTGGCGCGCGAGGCGCACTTCCGTGAAGAAACGCTCCAGGCGGTCCTTCTCCGCGGCGAACGCCCGCGGAAGGAACTTCAGCGCGACCGGCTGGCCGAGCTTCAGGTCGTCGGCGCGGTACACCTCGCCCATCCCGCCGCGGCCGAGCAGGCCGATGATCCGGTAGCGCTCGGCGAGCACGACTCCCGGCGTAAATCCTCCAGCGGGAATGGAGTCCGACGACGCGAGCCGCCCGATCTTCGACGAAGACGGCGGCCGCCGCGCCTTCTCCACCACCGAGGCCGACGCCACGTTCGTCGGGAGCTGCGAAACCGACGACACCGCCTGGCCGCACGACGAACAGAAACGCGCGGCCAGCAGGACCTCCGCGGAGCAACCGGGGCAGCGCGTCGTCACCGGTCCCATGCCTGCACCTCAGGCCGCTGCGCGCGCGACGGCGCGGACGGGCACGGCCATGCGATAGCCCCAGATCGCCAGCCCCAGCACGACGGCGATCGCGATCGGGCCGCCGTAGAAGTACCAGGCTGACGGGTCCGCCGTCATGACGAAGTAATGCAAAGCCTTGAAGAGGATGTCCATCGCCAACGCGGCAAGCAGCCCGAAGCGGATGGCCACGAACACGAGCAGGCCGACTCGGAGGGTTCCATCGACCATGACCGCGGCCGACGAACCCAGAGAGCTCAGCGAAAAGAGGATCGTCACGATCACCGCCGCGATCCATTCGACACGAACCCATCTCCGCGCAAATGCGAGGAAGAACACGACACCGAGGGTCCCGACCAGGCTCGCCACCGGTAGGGCGAAGGCTCCGGCTACCGCCGCGAGGGCACTCACCGCGTAAAACGGGGATCGGGGCGCGGGAGGCGGCGACCCGAGCCAGACCGGGATCCATCGCACCAACAAATCACTGACGACCTCCAGGAGCGCGGCCCCCGCGGCTCCAATGAGCAGATCCCGGCCCACAAGCGGATCGCGACAGCGCCCCGACAGAGCTCGCGTCCAGGAAATCAGCATGTTCGGCCAGTGCCGGCGCGCGAAGGGCTCGAGCGCGACGTAGACGATCCAGAGGAAGACGCCGAAGAGAACGGCGTTTGCCAACCCGTTGCTGAGGATGATGAACTCGTTGCTCGACGAAACGTGATGCGCGCCAAACACCCACGCGCCGAGCTCGCAAACGACCACGGCACCCGCCAAACGAAGAGCGCCTCGCCGGTCGCCGCGGCCGGCCCGGAGGTTCTGGCGCACGAGCCACAGGCCGCCGAAGAAGAGAGCGAGCAAGATCAGATTCCAGATGAGGTCGGCCGCGCGCCCTGCGGCGCTGCGCAGGTCGAAGATGTCGCGGTCTGCGGGCGACCAGGGACCGAGCCAGAGAAAGGAGACAGGCCGGCCCCGATAGGCCGCGGCCTCGACCCGCATGGTCACTCCCGGGCGCTCCGGATGGGGCCCCTGCCAGGCGGCGCGCGTGTCGGCGTAGACACTCGGGGTCCAGCTCGGATCGACCGGCGTGAACCGATTCAGGTCGAGGCCCGCCGCGCGAAAGAGGGCCGCCCAGTCGGGGTCGGGCGAGCGTCCGTGATCCTGTTCGAGCTCCCGGGGTTGGACGGAGAGAAACGTGAGCCGGCCCTCGCCGTCGAGCCGCATCGTGAGGTCTCCCGATTGAATCGAAGGCGGAGGGTCCATCGCCGTGACGCGGGGACCTGGAAACGGATTGCCCACGAAGAAAGCCGGCAGGAGGATGGTCGGGCTCTGACGGTAAAAGTAGTCGATCGCGTCGCGGGCGATCCCGCGGCTCCAGCGGTCCAGGGACGGGTCATTCTCCGCAACCCACTCGACGAACGGATCGTTTTCGAAGATGTCCGCCGCCCAATCCGCCGGGCGGTCGGGCATTCCGAGGCTGGCCAGAATCTCACGTGCTCGAGCCCGAAGGACTTCCGGCGCCTTCTGCGAGTCCACGGCGGCGAGAAGGTGAGCCTTGCCGATGAGGACGACGAGCGCCATCAAAGAAACGACGACGGTCACGAGCAGGCTCCGCGCGAACCTCGGCGAAATCTGCTCCTCGGCGCCCGCCGCGGCGACCATCTCGGGCGAAGGGGTCTCGCCGGCCGCCAGAGCCGCCGCCAGCGGATCGCCGCCCGGAAGGGCTACGGCGACCTGGGACACCGACGCCGGCCGTAGAGCGGGGTCCTTCTC
>DATMNJ010000020.1:0-3626 GCA_035569175.1 Thermoanaerobaculia bacterium
CGCGAACCTCGCGATCGGACGCAGCGAGCGGCTCACGGCGCTCCTGCTGCTCTCCGACGGCCCCGCGGTCCTCGTCACCCCCCTCTTCGAGGCGGACAACCACAAGCGCGACGCGGTCGTGGACGACGTCGTCACGTGGAAGGAGGACGAGGACCCGATCGCGATCGTCGCCCGGCTGCTCGGCAAGGGTGCGGTCGGCATCGAGGGCACGACGGCCTACGACACGGTGACGCGACTGATCGCGGCCGGGCCGCTGGAGGCGCGCGACGCGACCGCGACGTTCGACGCGCCGCGAGCGATCAAGGGCCCGGAGGAGCAGGCCTTCATCCGCGAGGCGGCGCGGCGCACGAACCTCGCCATCGAGGCGACGCACCGTGGGCTCGCGGCGGGCAAGACCGAGGGCGAGATCTCGGCGATTCTCGAGGCCGAGTTTCAGACCCTCGGCGTCCGCGGCGGCGGACTCGTCCAGTTCGGCCCCTCCGCGGCCTTCCCGCACGGGGCGCCCGGTGAGAGACGCCTCGCCCGGGGCGACGTCGTCCTCATCGACGCCGGCTGCAAGGTGCGCGGCTACACGTCCGACGTGACGCGCACGGTGTCCTTCGGCTCCCCCTCGGACGACGTGCGTAGGGTCTACGCCGTCGTGAACCAGGCGCAGCTGGCCGGCATCACCGCCCTGCGCGCCGGAGCCTCGGGCGAAGAGGTGGACCACGCGGCGCGCAAGGTCATCGCGGACGCGGGCCATGGCGACGCGTTCACGCACCGCCTCGGGCACGGCCTCGGCATGGACGGCCACGAGGCGCCGTATCTGGTTTGGGGAAACGCCGCGCCGCTCATGGCCGGCAATACGGTCACGATCGAGCCCGGCATCTACCTGCCGGGAAAATTCGGAATCCGCATCGAGGACGACTATGCGGTCAGGGATTCGGTTCCGCCGGGGAGCCTCTCGGCTCGCCCCGCCGAGCTCGTCGTCCTGAAAC
The DNA here is from genome assembly GCA_035569175.1 of Thermoanaerobaculia bacterium. Lineage (GTDB taxonomy): Bacteria > Acidobacteriota > Thermoanaerobaculia > UBA5066 > Gp7-AA6 > DAHUXD01. The sequence goes on from DATMNJ010000020.1 coordinate 978, forward strand.
CATGAAGAGAGGGCATCCATGCTCCACGCCGCTCTGACGACGTTCCTGCTGCTGCAAACGGCCTCCGGTTCTCCCAACGTCGCGCCACCCGCCGCGAGCTCGGGAGCGGTCAACCCGGCCGCGCCCGGGGCGCCCCCGTCCCAGGCCGGCGAACCGGGCTCGCCCGACGCCCCGGCGCCCACGCCGGGCAGGGCCGCGACGCCAACGCCCGCGGCGCGCCGGTCGCCCACGCCGTCGGCCAAGGCATCGGGAGACAACCTGCTCGTCGTGAACAAGACCGACAACACCGTTTCCATCCTCGACGCCGCGACCGGCAAGCTGCGCGCGTCCGTCCCCGTCGAGGCGGGGCCGCACGAGGTCGAGGTCCTCCGCGACGGCCAGGTCGCCGCCGTCTCCAGCTACGGCACCAGGGCCGCGCCCGGACGCACGGTGACGCTGATCGACCTGTCCACCGCCAAGGCCGTCTCGCAGATCGACATCGGAGAGGGCTCCCGACCGCACGGGATGAAGGCCCTTCCCGACGGCCGCCTCCTCGTCACGGCCGAGGGCAAACGGGAGCTCGTCGTCGTCGACCCGAACGCGGCCCGGGTGACCGCACGTTTTCCCACCGGCCACGACCTCTCGCACCTGGTCGCCGCCGCGCCCGACGGCAGGCGCGCCTACGTCACGTCGCTCTCGCCCGGCTCGCTGACCGTCCTCGACCTCGTCTCGGGCAAGATCGTCAAGGACATCCCGACGGGCAAGGGCGCCGAGGGCCTCGACGTGACGCCCGACGGCCGCGAGGTCTGGGTCACCAACCGCGAGGCGAACACGATCTCCGTGATCGACGTGAAGACGCTCGCCGCGGTCTTCACGATCCAGGCGTCGGAGTTTCCGATCCGCGTCAAGATCACGCCGGACGGGCGGCGGGCGGTCGCGACCTTCACCGGAACCGGCGACGTCCGCGTGTACGACACCGCCACCCGCGTCGAGGCGTCGCGCATTCCGATCGGGCGCGACGCGGTCGAGGGAACCGAGACGCGGGTGTTCCAGAAACGCTTCGGCACCAGCCCCGCGCCGATCGGCCTGCTCCTCGCGCCCGACGGAAAGCGGGCGTTCGTCTCCGCCGCCCACGCCGACGTCGTGGCCGTCATCGACCTCGAGAAGCTGCGGGTCGAAGACGCGTGGACATCGGGACGCGAGCCGGACGGGCTCGCCGCGAGCTACGGCCCGAAGACCCCAGTGCCGACGCCGCGGCCGACGCCCGCGCCGCGTCCCACGATGCGCCGCCCGGGCTAGGGAGCCGTCCGCCGCCCGGGGCGGGCGCACCGCTTCGAGCGCGATCTCGGGGGCGGTAGAATTCTCACATTCCGAACGCCTCCGCGACCCGGCTCGACTCGGTCGACGTCCTGCGCGGCGTCACGATCGCCGGCATGATGGTCGTGAATGATCCGGGCTCCTGGTCGGCCGTCTATGCGCCGCTGCTCCACGCGGAGTGGGACGGTTGGACGTACACCGACACCATCTTTCCCTTCTTCCTCTTTCTTGCCGGCGTCTCGATGGCACTGTCGTTCGGCCGCCGCCGCGAAGAAGGGGCCGACCCGGCGGCACAGTTGCGGCACGTCGGCGCGCGAGCGGCTGCGATCGTCGCCACCGGTCTCGCGCTCAATGTCACCGCCTTCTTCGCCTTCCACCGGGAGCACCTTCGATTTCCGGGCGTCCTGCAGCGCATCGGCCTTTGCGTCCTGTTCGCGGGAGCGATCTTTCTCTTCGGCGGCGTTCGCGGCGCGGTCCTCGCGGCGGCCGCCCTCCTGCTCGGCTATTGGGCGCTGCTCGGGGCGGGACCCTTCGATCCCGCGGGCAATCCCGCCGCCCGCCTCGACCAGGCCGTCTTCGGCGCACACACCTGGAAACCGGGCTGGGACCCGGAGGGCCTCCTCTCGACGCTGCCGGCGATCGCGACGACTCTGCTCGGCGCGGTTGCGGGCGAACGCCTGCGGCGGGAGCACGCGCCCGGAAGCCTTCGCGCGATCCTCGCCGCGGGAGCCGGCGCCGCCGCCGTCGGGTTGCTCTGGGGCCGCGTCTTCCCGATCAACAAGAGCCTCTGGACTTCGTCTTACGCCCTGCTCATGTCGGGCCTCGCGTGCGCGTGCGTGGCCGCGTGCGTCTGGGTCGTGGACGTCCGCGGCTGGAAGCGATGGGCCGCGCCCTTTTTGTGGCTCGGCCGCAACGCCATAGCGGCCTTCACGCTGTCGACGCTGGGCGCCATCGTCCTGATCGCCGTCAAGGTCGCCGGACCCGGCGGCAAGCCGCGCTCGCTCTGGACCGCCCTCTACCGCACGGGCTTCGATCGCTTCCAGGACCCGCGCGCGGGCTCTCTCTTTTTCGCGCTCGCGTACCTCGCGTTCTGGACGCTCGTCTTCGGCGCGCTCTACCGCCGGCGCATCTTCATCAAGATCTGAGCGGCGCTCTTCCGGCCTCCTACGCCGGCTGGAACATCTGGAACACCGCGCCCTGCGGATCCTGGACCACGGCAAACCGTCCGACCTTTGCAATCTCCATCGGTCCGACGATGAGCCGGCCGCCGAGGGACGTCGCCTTGGCCGCCGACGCGTCGCAGTCGGCCACCTGGAAGTAGGGCGACCAGTTCGGCGGGACGTGGCTCATCTC
>DATMNJ010000021.1:0-10252 GCA_035569175.1 Thermoanaerobaculia bacterium
GTCTGCCCGGGGCCGCGGAACGCCGCGCCGCGACCAACGTGCGGGTGGCCGAGGAGGGGTTCTATGCCGCCGCGAAGAAGGTCGCGACCTTGTCGTTGACGGCGATCGCGGAGAGCACGCGGGGGGCCTCGGTCGTCTACAGCGACCCGCTCTCGCCCCTGCTCGCCAAGCAGGGCAAGCCTTCGCCGCTCGCCTACGCGGTCATCTCGGTGCGACGCGGCGGAGAGCGCAGTCCCCTCTCGAACATCGTCGGGCTCACGCCGGACATCGCGGCCGACGCGCCGACCGCCCTGACCGCGTTTCCCGAGGAAGGCCGCATCTGCCTCGAGTGGCTCCCGGCCGAGAAAGACGTCCTCGGGCGGCCGGTCGAGATCGGCGGCTACGAGGTCTACCGGCGCATCCTGCCCCAGGAGGACTACGAGGCGCCGCTGAACCCGACACCCACGGCGGCGTTGTCCTACGTGGACGCTTCGGCCCCGTACGGCGCGCCGCTTCTCTATACCGTGCGGGCGATCCTCGCAAAGAATCCGAGGGTGGAGGGCTTGCCTGCCGAGGAGCTCCCGGTCATTTTTCACGACGTCTATCCGCCGGGCGCGCCGACACGCCTCGACGCGCTCTCGGAGGGAACCCGCGTGCGCCTCGTCTGGACTCCCGTCGACGCGCCGGACCTGGCGGGATACCTCGTCTTTCGCGCCGAGGGGGACCGCGCGCCCGTGCTCCTGACGAAGGAGCCGTTGACCGACCCCTTCTTCACCGACGACGCCGCGGCCCCGGGCAAGCGCTACCGGTACACGGTGCGCGCCGTGGACCGGGCCGGCAACCAGAGCGCGGCTTCTCCCGAGGCCGTTGCCGAGCCGTTCTGACCGGTCCCCGCCTTCGATTACACTCCCGCTCCCATGTCCCTTCCCTCGCGTTTCGTGAAGATGGCCGGCGGCGGCAACGATTTCCTCATTTTCGAGGCTGACGGCCGCGCGCTCGCCGACGAAGACCGGGCGCGCCTGGCCCTGGTGTGCCGGCGCGGGCTCTCGGTCGGCGCCGACGGCGCTCTCTTTCTCTCACCCGGCGAGAAGGGCCGCGTCCGGGTCGATTACTACAATGCCGACGGCGGGGCGGCGATGTTCTGCGCCAACGGAACGCGCTGCGCGGCGCGGTACGCGGTGCGGCACGGACTGGCCGCGGGCGGTTCGGCCGTGCTCGAGACCGGGTGGGGCCAGATCGAGGCCCGGGTCGAGGACGCCAGCGTGACGCTGGCCTTGCCAGCGGTGCCGGCGCCCCAGGACCCGATTCCCATCTCGGGCCGGGGACTGCCTCCGACCGCGATCCCGATGAAGGTGGGCGTGCCGCACCTGGTCGTCTTCGTGCGCGGCGACCTCGGCAAATTTCCGATCGACCGGTTCGGGCCCCCGCTGCGCCGCCACCCCGCCCTCCCCGAGGGCGCGAACGTGAACTTCGTCCGGGCGGCCGGGGAGAACCGCATCGAGGTGCGTTCGTGGGAGCGCGGCGTGGAAGGGGAGACGCTGTCCTGCGGCTCCGGGGTCGTCGCCGCCGCGATCGCCGCGGGCCGGCAGGGAATGGCGGTCTCGCCCGTGACCTGCGGGACGAAGAGCGGCGTCGATCTGGTCGTCGAGTTCCGCGAGGAAGGCGACGTCGTCGCCGGCGTCCGCCTGACGGGCGACGCGCGCGAGATCTACGGCGGCGAGCTTCTCGAGGAGGCCTGGAAAGCGTGACGCGCCGGATCCCGTTCGGATCGCCCGAGGCGCCGCCGCCGCCGTCGAAGGTCGTCGCGGTCGGGAAGAACTACCGCGAGCATGCGGCGGAGTTCGGAAGCGCCGCCCCCGAGGACGAGCCGCTGCTGTTTCTGAAGGCGCCGACGGCGCTCGTGCTGGGCGGCGGCGACATCGTGCTCCCACCCGAGTCGCAGCGGGTGGACTACGAGGGCGAGCTCGTGCTCGTCATCGGCCGGAAGATCAAGCGCTGGCCGGAGGAGCGCTGGATGGAGGCGCTGGCCGGAGTGTGCTGCGCCAACGACGTGACGGCCCGCGACCTGCAGAAGAAAGACAAACAGTTCGCGCGATCGAAGTCCTTCGACACCTTCTGCCCGATCGGCCCCGAGATCGTCGCGGGCTTCGACCCCTCGGGGTCCACGATCTCGACGCGCGTCAACGGCGCCCCGCGCCAGTCGGCGCCCATCTCCGACATGGTGTTCTCGCCCGCCTTTCTGGTCGGCTACATCTCGCGCATGATGACGCTCCTGCCGGGCGACCTGATCCTGACCGGCACGCCGGCGGGGGTCGGACCGCTGGCGCCCGGTGACGTCGTCGAGGTCGAGATCGAGGGCGTGGGCGTGCTGCGCAACCGGGTGGTCGCGGACCGTCCAACCGCCGGCTAAGCGGGCCCGGGGTGGGCCGACGGCGCGTCACAGCTCTGCGAGCAGCGTCTCGGGCAAGCCTCCGAAAGCACCCGAGGACATGAGCAGGACCACGTCGCCGGGCCGCGCCTCGCGCCGAAGGATCGCCGGGATCTCGTCGATCGCCCCGGGGGCGAACGCGGGTCTCGCGCCGGCGGAGGCGAAGCGGCGGACGAGGGCGTCGCGGTCGATCTGGTTGTCGGGGCCGAGGCGCTGCGCATGGAAGACGGGCGCAACGACCAGGGCGTCGGCGCCGGCGAACGCCTCCGCGTACTCCTCCTCGAACATCTTGCGGCCCGCGGTATTCGAGCGCGGCTCGAAGAGGGCCCAGAGCCGGCGGCCCGGAAATCGAGATCGGGCGGCCTGGATCGTTCCGGCGACCGCGGTCGGGTGGTGCGCGAAATCGTCCACGACGAGGATGCCGTTCTTCTCGCCCTTGAGATCCATGCGGCGCCGCACGCCGGCGAAGCGGGCCAGAGCGCGGGCGATCTCTCCCGTCGAGAGACCGAGCCCGCGGACCAGGGCGATCGCGCCGAGGGCGTTGCGCACGTTGTGCAGGCCGAGAAGCGGCGAGGCGAGGCGCGCGGTCGGCAGGCCCGCTTCGAGCAGTGTGAACTCCGCGCCTTCCGGGTGAAAGGCGACCTCGCGCGCGGAAAAATCCGCGCCGGGCTCCTCGAGCGAGACCCGGACCACGGCTGCGGAGGCATCGGCGGAAAGCGCCGCGACGCGGGGGTCGTCGGCATTCAGGACGACGACGCCGCCCGGCGGGACGAGGCGCACGACCCGGCGAAAGGCCTCGATGACGGAGGACAGGTCGGGATAGAGGTCGGCGTGGTCGTACTCGATGTTGCCCACGAAGAGGTGCTGCGGCTCGTAGTGGAGGAACTTCGGGCCGCGGTCGAAAAAGGCGGCGTTGTACTCGTCGCCCTCGAGCACGAAGTGGGGGCCGTTGCCGCGCCGGTATCCGCGGCCGAGGTTCTTCATCTCGCCGCCGACGAGAAATCCGGGGTCGCGCCCCGAGTCGAGGAGCAGCCAGCTCGTCAGCGCGGAGGTCGTCGTTTTCCCGTGCGTGCCGGTGATGACGACGGAGCTCTTCCCGGGCAGCAGGTGCTGCCGGACCGCCTGTGGGAGGGAGAGGACCGGCAGACCCCGGCGCACGGCCTCGGCCGCCTCCACGTTGTCGCGGAGGGCCGCGTTGCCGACGATGACCGTGTCGCAGTCGGCCGGGACGTGTTCGGGCGCGAAGCCCTGCGCGACCCGGATGCCGAGCGTTTCGACGAGGGTGGACATCGGCGGGTACAGCGCGCGGTCGCTGCCGGTGACCCCGTGGCCTTCCTCGAGCAGGAGGGCGGCCAGGGGGACCATCGCGGTCCCGCCCACCGGAACGAGGTGAAAACGCCGCTTTTCGCTCATGTTTCCGCCCGGAGTTTGGTCTAATGGAGGCGTTTTCGGAAATAGCCCCCGTTTTCCGAGGGTTTACCCGCTTTGATTCGCATAGGAGGAAACCGAAGATGCGTCATGTCCTGAAAATTGGCCGCCTGTCGATCGCCGCTCTGTTCGCGGCCGGGGTGGCACTGGCCCAGAAGCCAGCCGAGACCAAGCCCACCGCGTCGGCCGCGCCCGCCCAGGCCAAGCCGCCGGCCGGAAAGGCCGTCGCCGCGCCGAAGATCGAGATCAGCCAGGAGACCCGGGACATGGGAACGGTCCCCAAGGGCCAGGTCATCGAGACCGACTTCATCATCCACAACACCGGCGGATCGGATCTCGTCATCACCGACGCCCGACCGTCCTGTGGCTGCACCGTCTCCTCGTTCGACAAGGTGATCAAGCCCGGAACCGACGGGAAGGTCCACACGAGTGTCGACACCAAGAGCTTCTCGGGGCCGATCTCCAAGTCGGTGCTCGTCGTCTCGAACGATCCGGACCGGCCGCAGATGAACCTGTTCGTCAAGGCGGTCGTCAAGCCCTTCGTGGACGTGGCGCCACAGGCGTACGTGCGGTTCTCGGTCGTCCGGGGCGACGCGGCCTCGCAGGACGTGATCCTGATCTCCGAGGAGAAGGGCTTCAAGCCGACCGTCGCCGAAACCGCGCAGCCCTACGTGAAGGCCGAGATTTCCCCGGCCGGCGACAAGGACAAGATCGCCGGACGGACGGGCGAGCAGTTCAAGCTCGCGGTCGCCGTCACGGCGGATGCGCCCGAGGGCCTTCTCAACGCGCCCCTCCGGATCAACACGGGCGTGTCGCAACAGCCCACGCTCGAGGTGCCCGTTTCGGGCATCGTCCGCCCGCGGATCTCGGTGACGCCGATCACGGTCAACTTCGGCAACTTCACCCCGGGCAAGGATCCGATCACGCGCAACATCGTCGTGACGAACAACAAGCCGGGGACCCCGATCAAGGTCACCAAGGCCGAGGTCAACGTCCCGGGCTTCGTCACCGACGTGGTGCCGACGCAGGAAGGCGTTTCGTACACGGTCGTCGTCAAGGCCAACGACAAGATCAAGAAGGGCCCCGTGGACGGCAAGGTGACGCTCTACACCTCCGACAAGGAGAAGGCCGTCATCGAGATCCCGTTGAAGGGCGAGGCGCTCTAAGAACCGCTCGCGCACCCCCATCGCGATTCCGAACGCCCCGGGCAACCGGGGCGTTTTTCTTTGCCGTCCTCGCCGCCGGGTCAACGGCGGAAAATCCCAAGAAGGCGTAACCTATTGGAGCCGGCCCAAGGAGGCCCGGACGGGATGAAGCCACGCCCCTTCCCTTCCGCCGCGGCGTTGGCCACGCTGGCCGTGGTCTACATCGTCGCGGGCAAACTCGGATTGACGCTGGCATTCCAGAACGCGAGCGCGACCCCCGTCTGGCCTGCCACGGGCATCGCGCTGGCCGCGCTGGTGATCCTCGGCTACCGCGCGTGGCCGGCGATCCTGATTGGTGCGTTCTTCGTCAACCTGACGACCACCGGGGACGTCGTGTCGTCGGTCGGGATCGCCCTCGGCAACATGCTGGAGGCCCTTGCCGGAGCGTATCTCGTCACACGCTTCGCGGGCGGCCGTCACGCGTTCGACCGCGCCCGCGACGTCTTCAAGTTCACGCTGTTTGCCGCGCTCGGCAGCACGCTGATCAGCCCCACGATCGGCGTCGGCAGCCTCCTTCTGTCGGGGCTGGCGCGGCCCATCGACTTCGGTTCGGTCTGGCTGACCTGGTGGTTCGGAGACGCGGCCGGGGACCTGCTGGTGGCTCCCGTCCTGCTGCTCTGGAGCACCAAGCCGCGCATCGCCTGGAAGTCCGCGCGCACCCTGGAAGCCGGCCTGCTCGCGGTGTCACTCGTCCTCGTGAGCGGCTTCGTCTTCGGCGGTCTCATTCCGTCCGAGACGAAAAACTATCCCCTCGAGTTCCTCTGCCTCCCCCTGCTCGTCTGGGCGGCGTTCCGCTTCGGGCAGCGGGAGGCGGCGACGGTGAGCCTCGTGCTGTCCGCGATCGCGATCTGGGGAACGCTCTCGGGTCTCGGGCCCTTCACGCGGCCCGCGCGCAACGAGTCGCTCCTGCTCCTCCAGGCCTTCATGGGCGTCGTCGCGGTCACGACCACGTCGCTCGCGGCCGTCATCGCCGAGCGGCGGGGCGTCCAGGAATCGCTGTTTCTGCTGGAATCGGCCGTCGACAACGCCGTCGAGGGGCTCTTCATCCTCACGCCGGACCGGGGCCGCTCGGCGCCTCGCATTACGTTCGTCAACGAGGCCTTTCGCCGCATCACCGGTCTCGAGCGGGCGCACGTTCTCGGCGAGACGCTCACGGCCCTGCTGGCCTTGGTCGAGAAGGATCCCGGATCGATGGCCGAACTGCGCCGTGCTCTCTTCACGGGACAGCGGTTTCACGGCGAGGCCCTGCGAGCGCGGCGGCGGGACGGCACGGATTGCGTGCTGGAGCTGCAGTTGACGCCGGTCGGCGAAGGCGGGCCCTCGCCGACCCACTGGGTCGGCATCCTTCGGGACGTGACGGAGCGCATGGCCCACCTCGAGGTTCTCGAGCACCACGCCCTCTACGACTTCCTGACGGGTCTTCCCAACCGGGTGCTCTTGCGGGACCGGCTCGACCAGGCGATCCGCAGCGTGGGGCGGGAAGACGCGTCGTTGGCGCTGCTCGTGATGGACCTCGATCGGTTCAAGGACATCAACGACACGTTCGGCCACCAATTCGGCGACCTGCTGCTCAAGGAGTTCGGCCTTCGCCTGCGCGGCGTTCTCCGCACCGTGGATACGGTCGCCCGCCTCGGCGGAGACGAGTTCGCGGTCCTGCTGCCTTCGGCCGGGAGCGCGGCGGACGCCGCCCTCATGGCCGAGAAGATCCTCGTGTCCCTCCAGAAGCCGTTCCTGATCGAGGGACAGAGCCTCGACGTGTCCGCCTCGATCGGGATCGCCCTCTGCCCGCGCGACGGCGACGACTGGTCGACGCTCCTGCGCTGCGGCGACGTGGCCATGTACGCGGCGAAGCAATCGAGCGAGGGGTACGTCGTGTATTCCGCCGCCGAGGACACGTATGGGGAGAGCGGTTTCACCCTCATGAAAGAGCTCCGCTCGGGCGTCGAGGGCGACCAGCTGCACTTGCACTATCAGCCGCAGATCCACATGCGCAGCGGCCGCACCGCGGCGGTCGAGGCGCTCCTGCGCTGGCAGCATCCCCGCCGCGGGCTCCTGCTCCCGGGCCAGTTCGTTCCGGCGGCAGAACGGACCGGCGTGATCAAGCCGGTCTGCGAGTGGGCGCTCGAGACCGCCCTCGGCCACTGCCGCGGCTGGCACGAGGCCGGCCGGCCGGTGCGGGTGGCGGTCAACGTGTCCGGCCGGAACCTTCGCGACCCGCTGCTCTTCGAACGCCTCTCGCGGCTTCTCGGCAGCTCGCGGCTCGACCCGGGCTTTCTCAAGCTCGAGATCGCGGCCGACAGCGTCTTTGCCGACCCCCATGGCGCGACCGCCGCCCTGACGCGGATCAAGGCTTCGGGCGTGCGCCTGTCGATCGACGACTTCGGCTCCAGCGAGTCCTCGCTGTCGTCTCTCAGGCGGTTGCCGGTGGACGAGATCAAGATCGCCGGCGCGTTCGTCCGCGAGATGTCCCGGGACCCGAAGGACGCGGCGATCGTCCGGTGCGCCATCGAGCTCGGGCACAGCCTCGGCCAGCAGGTGGTGGCCCAGGACGTCGAAGACGCGGCGTCGTGGGAGATGCTCGAAGCGTTCGGCTGCGACTTCGCGCAGGGCCGCTACGTTAGCCCTGCCCTGCCCCGGAGGGAACTGACGCGCTGGCTCGAGGGCTCCGTCACACCCGGCTGATCTTCTTCAGGACGTCCCCGTCCCACGCGTACCTCAGGCGTTTGCGGCCGCGCGCCGCGTTCTTCTGCAGGGCGTTGCCGTAAATGAGCGGCAGCGCCACGGACGTCTCGACGAAGGCCATCTCGTGCGTGGCCTTCTTGGAGACCTTGCCCCACGAGGTGGCCTCCGAGAGCGTCGAGCCTCCGAGGCCGCCCCAGTGCGGTGCGTCGGTCGTGATCTGCAGGGCGTACTTGTGGCCGCCCGTGTCGAGGCCGAAGATGTACGACATCACGATCGAATCGTTGATGAAGTTCTTGGGCACGCCGCCCGACACGTAGACGGCGGCGGTCGCCGGGCTCTGGACGACGATCTGGGTCAACTCGTAGTTGTCGCGGATCGAGCTGATCTCGAAGGGCTTCCTTCCGGCGGTGCGGAAGCGGTGGTAGTGCTCGGTCAGGCCGATGCCGATCGAGGAGTCGTTCAAGGCCGGGACGAAGAGCGGGACGCCGTGGCGCGCGCAGGCGCTGAGGATGGAGCCCTTGTCGTGGCGCGCGCCCGCGGCGAGCAGCGCCAGAAATCCGCGCGACGAGAGGCTCTTGCCGCCGAGGGCGTCTGCAAACCGCGAGACCGCCAGGTCCGTCTCCCAGTATTTCTCCTCGTCGATGAAGGTGTCGTAGAGCCGGTCGATGTAGAGATCGCGCAGCTCCTTGTCGTCCGCGTCGGGCGTGCCGTGGTAGTGGCGTCCGCCGCGCACCTGGTAGTAGTCCTGCGAGATGATCGCGCCCGTCGAGACGATGACGTCGACCATCTTCTGCTCGATCAGGTCCACGATGACCTGGCGCATGCCGGCCGCGATGAGCGAGCCCGCGAGGCCGAGGAAGATCGTCGGCCGCTTCTTGTCGCGCAGCATCGCCTCGAAGACTCCGGCCGCCTTGCCGAGGGCGCGCGCCTGGAAGGACGCGTCCCGATAGGAGTCGATCAGCTGCGAGACGGTGGTGGTCTTGCCGACCCTTACCGGCGTCGTCGGGCGGCCGAGGAGCGCCCTCTTCCTCTTGCGGTCGACGCCGACCGCCGCGGCGTGGACGTACTCGTCGGCGGTGTGCGGGGCGCCTTTTCCTTTCGATCCCATCGGCGAGGCCCTCCTGAAAGAATGCGGTAGGCCGCCATCGCGGCGGCGTAGCCGGAGTCGATGTTGACCGCCGTGACCCCATTGGCGCAGGAATTCACGGCGGAGAGCAGCGAGGCGAGTCCCTGGAAGGCGGCGCCGTAGCCGCGCGACGTCGGAACGGCGATGATCGGGCGCCCGACGAGGCCGCCGAGCACCGAGAAGAGCGAGCCTTCCATGCCGGCCACGGCGATCAAGACGTCGGCCCGTTCGATCTCCTCGAGGCGCGAGAGCAGGCGCAGGAGACCCGCGACGCCGACGTCCGGAACGAGGGTCGACGCGACGCCGAGGTACTCGAGCGTACGCCGCGCCTCCTCGGCGACGGCCGTGTCGGCCGTGCCGGCCGTCACGACGACGACGTTCGCCTCGATGCGTGGCATGGGCTTTCCCACCGAAACGTGGAGGGTGCCCGAGCGCGGGTCGTAATCCGCTCGCCCGGGCAGGGGAGAGATCGCAACCTCGTCCCACATCTCCGGAGCGAGGCGCGTGACGAGCACGTCGTGCGCCCTCGAGAGCTGGCGGCAGATCTCGGTGATCTGGGCCGCCGACTTCCCCTGCGCCAGCACCACCTCGGGAAAACCGACGCGCCGCTTGCGATCGAGGTCGAGCGTGTAGTCGGGACCGCGCATGGGCCGCATTCTATGGCCAGGTTGCAAGCGATCCGTGAAGGCGGTATGGTCTCGCTCCTTCGACGTTCTTTGATTCGTCTGGCCAAGGGAAGCGGGTGAAAATCCCGCGCGGCCCCCGCCACTGTCACCGGGGACGCCTCGGGCGGCAATCCACTGGACGCGAGAGATCGGGAAACCGGTTGCGCGTCCGGGAAGGAGCCCGAAGGCGGAAGATCCGGAAGCCAGGAGACCTGCCGGACGACACGCTTCTCGGACGGGGACACACGAGAGAGGGCGCGTCTTCCGATTCCCGGAGCGCGGGACACCTCTCGAGCCGCCCGAGATCTTCGTCGGATCGAACGGGAGGTTCGAATGACGACAGCAGTCCTGCTGGTCCTTCTCGGTGCCCTGTCCCGGCTGATTCCCCATCCTCCCAATTTCGCCGCCCTCGGCGCCGTCGCGCTCTACGCCGGGGCCCGCCTGCCCCGGGCATGGGCGTTTGCGGTGCCCCTCTTCGCGATGGCGCTCTCGGACCTCGTCATCGATCTCGGCTCGGGCCGGGCGGCGGTGTCGGCAATGCGGCTCACGCTCTACACGGCCTTCGCTGCGATCGTGCTCGCGGGCCGGTTCGCGCGGGACAGATCCGGTCCGGTCCGGCTCGCCGCGCTCGCCACCGGCGCGTCGCTTTTCTTCTTCCTCGCCTCGAACTTCACCGTCTGGCTGTCGGATGCCCTGTATCCGAAGACGGCCGCGGGCCTTGCGCTGTGCTACGCCGCGG
>DATMNJ010000022.1:0-3648 GCA_035569175.1 Thermoanaerobaculia bacterium
GATGGAGAGCGTCGTGTACCGTCTTTTCATTGCCTACTCCTTAACCCGTTCGGCGGGCGAATAACCGGTGCAGTGGATCCCGAAACCCAATATAGCAAAGAGTTTGCGAAAACCCCAGTCCCGCCGCTCGATTCCTTCACGGAACCCAGAACGGCTGCAGGTGATTGCCGCCCTGGGTGAGCTGTCGCTTGTTCTGGCCATTCGCATCGACGGTGTAGATCTGGGTCGATCCGTTGCGGCGCGACGAGTACGCGATCTTCTGTCCGTCGGGCGACCAGGTCGGGTGGCCGTTCGAGCCTTCGGACGTGACCTGGATCGTCTGCCCCGAGGCCATGTCCATGACGCAGATGTTGAAGTCGCCCTCGTTGCGGCACGCGAACGCGATCTTCGACCCGTCGGGGGCCCAGGCGCCCTCGTCGTTCCAGTTGCCGGCGAACGTCACGCGGCGCGAACCGGTCCCCTCGGCGTCCATGACGTAGAGCTGGGGCGTTCCGGTCAGGTCGGACGTGTAGAGGATCTGGCGCCCGGTCGGCGACCACGCCGGCGACGCCTCGAGCGCGCGGCTGGTCGTCAGGCGGTGCGCGCTGCCGCCCCCCGACCCGATCGTGTAGATGTCGGTGTTGCCCTTGGCCGAGCCGGCGAAGGCGATCTGGCTGCCGTCGGCCGAGAGCGACGGCGAGGCGTTGAGCTCGAGCCCCGTCGACACCTCGCGCTTGTCGCCGCCGTCCAAGCCCATCGTCCAGATCTGGGGGAAGAGGCGCACGTATGATGTGTACGCGACGCGGCTGCCGGCGGCCGACGGGGAGATCGCGATCGACTTGTGCGCGGTCAACTGGCGCGGGTTGCGCCCGTCGAAGTCCATCGCCGCGATTTCCTTGTTCCCGCCCGTCTCGATCACGCAGAGGATCGTCGAGAGGAAGCCTCCGGCCTTGCCCGTGAAGTACTTGACCAGGTCGTTGGCCAGGGTGTGTGCGATGCGGTCGACGTACGTCGCGCCCCCCGAGTACTTGCGCCCGAGGATCAGCTTTCGAGACTTCAGGTCCCAAACGCGCGCCTCGACGGCCACGCGGTCCCCGTTGACCTCTCCGCGGGTGTCGACCAGGACTTCTGCCCCCGTGCCCAACCAGCGGTCGGCGGCCTCGGGCGTCGTGGGATCGCGGAATCCGGAGGGATAGTGCGCCGGCTCGGTGACGGAAAACGCCCCCGCGTACTCCAGGTCCGAGCGCAAGGTGGCCGTAAACGGATCCACGACCTTGGCCTGGAGGGCCGCGGAGCCCGGGGCGTAAAGGGCGGGCACGGCGACCGCGAGGCGGCGCTCGCCGCTTCCCTTGATGACGATCTGGATGTCGTCTGCCGAGGCCGGCGTGGGCGCGGGAGGCGGGGTCTGCGCGGCGGCGATCCCGCCCGCGAGGGCGAGGCCGGCCGCGGCAGCCGCGAGGTGAAGACGCATCGAGTTCCTCCCGATTTTCATTCGAACACGACCTGGATCCCGAGGTGGGGGCCCCCATATTCCGCGGGCAGCGGCGGTAACGGCGACGACGCGATGACCGCGCGCAGGGCCGCGCGATCGACGAAGGGCAGCCCGCTCGACGTCACGACCCGCGGATCCGTGATGGTGCCGTCCCGCTGGATCACGAAGTGGACGACGGGGTTGGCCTGGACCGACTGAGCAGGCTTGAACCAGTTCATGCTGATGATCTGGACCATCCGCTCGATGTACACGGGATACTTGAAGTCGGCTTCGTCGAGCTTGAGGTTCCCGATCCCCGCCGTGCCTCCCGCGCCGGAGGGACCCGAAGCGGCGGTGCCGGCCGGTTCGTCGTTCGCGGAGGGCAGGCTGACCGCGGGCGCGGCGGCCGGCCCCGGCCGCGAGACGGGCGGCGGCGTGGGCTTCTTCTTGTCCGGCTTGGCCGGAAGCAGCAGGGCGCTCTTGGACGGTTTGGGTGCTTCCTCGACGACCGGCTTTTCGATCTTCGGCTTCGGAGCCGCCGCGGGCGGCGCCGGCTCGGCCACCTGCACCGGGGCCGGCGCGGGGGCTCGCAGCGAGCCTGCCGACAGGAGGCGCACCGCGACGGCGCGCGGGGCCGCGTAGTGCATTGGCCGGGAAAGCGCCGACGCGAGCAGGCCGACGAGAACGGCGGCGTGAAGGACGAAGGCGAGCGCAGCGGCCGGCGCCCAGGGCACGCGGTCCTGCTGGCGTTGCGCGAGGAGGTCGCCGACGGCGTCGATGGGGGCCGCCGTCAGCGGTCGGCCGTCAGCTCGGCGAGGGCAGGGGTTCGGTGCCCGGCTGGGAGCTGAGGGCCGAGAGCCGCGAGCTCTCCGTTCATTTCGATTTCGGACTCCCGGTCGTGTCGGTGATCATGCCGAGGCTCTCGATTCCCATGCGGTTCAACAGGTCGAGCGTCTCGATCACGGTTCCGTAGGACAGGCTGCGGTCGGCCTTCAGGAGGACCGCCTTCTCCTTGCGCCCCCGAAGGATCGCGCGGAGGCGGTCCTTGAGGAGACCGCGCGCCACGGGCGTTTCGTTGATGTAGTAGAGGCCGTCCCGCGAGATCGAGAGGACGATCGGATCCTCGAGGGTCGACCGCAGGTTCGTCGTCGCGGTCTTGGGCAGCGCGACCGAGATGCCCTGGTGGAGCATCGGCGCCGTGACCATGAAGATGATCAGCAGGACGAGCATCACGTCCACCAGCGGCGTGACGTTGATGTCCGCCAGGTGGTCGAAAGGGTCGCTCGATTGGCGTTGAAAGGCCATGGCCTAGGAGGCTCCCGTTCGACCGTGTTCCGTTCGCGGCGAGGCGCCGCGAACGTCGCCGCCACGGTTGGGACACCGAAAACCAGAAAGCGGTTCCATCCTGCTTGCCTGCTTGCCTTCTAGGTGAAGTTGCGTTCCGCCAGATTGATGAACTCCAGCGAAAAGTCTTCCATTCCGGCCCGCTGTTCGCGGACCTTGCCCATGAAGTAATTGTAGAAAATCATGGCCGGGATCGCGGCGGCGAGACCGGCCGCCGTGTTCACGAGGGCTTCGGAGATGCCCGGTGCGACGGCGGCGATCGAGGTGGACCCGGTCTGTCCGATGGCGCGGAACGACTGCATGATGCCCCAGACGGTTCCGAAGAGCCCGATGAACGGGCAGGCGGATGCCGTCGTCGCGAGAAAAGTCATGGACTTCGTCAGGCGCGACATCTCGACGCCGATCGCCCGCTCGAGGGCGCGCTCGATGCCGGAGATGTTCTTGATGAGGAGCTTGCCGCCCTGGGCCGAGGCGCCCGTCGTCGGAGCGTCGTCGGCCCGGATCGCCTTGACCTGGGCATCGAGCTCGGCATAGCCGGCCTTGAAGAGCGTCGTCAGGGGCGTGTCCGAGAGTTCCCCGGCGAAGGTGTTGACTTCGGAGAAGCGCTTGGATTTGCGGAAAAAGGTCACGAATTTCTCGGATTGCCGGGACACCCGCCGCAGCCGGATGAACTTGGCGAAAATGATCACCCAGGAGACGAACGAGAAGAACAGCAGGATCCCGAGGATGACCTTTCCGGCGGGGCCGGTTTCGGCGAAGAAGGAAAGCAGCGAGGACTGTCCGGGGAGGTTTTCGGTGGTGACGGGTTGAAAGACGGTCACGAGCATCGGATTCGACCGTAACATAGGCCTCGA
>DATMNJ010000023.1:0-2379 GCA_035569175.1 Thermoanaerobaculia bacterium
ATTGCTACCGGCGTCCCGAAGCCGGACGTGCCCTCGATGATCGCGCCGAACGAGAAGGCGATCAGCAGCACCTGGAGCCGACGGTCGAACGAGATGTGGACGATGGAGTCCTTCACGATCTCGAACTTCCCGGTGATCACCGTCATCGTGTAGAGGAACATGGCCGCCAGCACGATCCAGATGATCCCGAGAAACCCGGAGAGCGAGCCGAGGGCGAAGGCCGAGATCGCCGAGGTCAGCGGCATTCGGAAGACCACGCACGAGACGAGGAAGGCGGCGAGCACGCCGAAGAACGCCGCGTTCGGGGCGGCGATCCCGAGATGCCGGACGCCTTGTTTGTCGCGATGGGGATGGAGGGCGATGAAGTAGAGCAGGACGAGGATGGGGACCGCGGCGACGAGGGTCGAGAGGAGCTGGTTCCCGAGCGGGTTGTAGTTTTGAAAGTACATAAGCCCTCGCTCTGTTTCAGAAATGCGTCTACGACAACTCTGAAAGCCGTCACGCCAGATGCAAAGAACCGGGGCTCCCCGAAACGGGAAGAGTCTATCTGCTCGACGGGCCCCCGCTCACCCGATTTCGCGAGTGACCGCGAAGACCGCGCGCCGCTTCGGGCCCCGGACCTAGCCAGAGTCGTTCGCTGTCGGCCGTCCCGGAGGTCCCGGGATCAGCCGGGCGTTGGGCGGCGTTTGGACCGCCCGGCCTTCGGTCCGTCCCGGCGAGGCGGCCCTTGTCCGCCGGCGCTCCCGTCCCGAGCGCCTCCCGACCGACTCAGAGCTCGCGGGACGGAGGCCGCGGCGGGTCGTTGGGAGGAGCGTCGGTCGCGGCGCCGAAGCTGGCTGAGACGGCATCGAACGGCGCGCGGCAGCGGGCGCACATCGCGGGACGCCGGCGATCGCCGACAACGAGGGTCGTCGCGGTGCAGACGCGGCAGGGAATCAGGACGAACCGCGGACTTTCCATGGGTGTGGCCTCCACCGTCGAGGCTACGGCCGCGTCATGAATTCAGTTTGAACCCACCTTGCAGACCCGGCGATGGCCGGCCGCCCGAGCGCGCCCGAGTCCCGTACGAAACGGGCGCAGAGTCTCACGCCGGCGGCGGGGACGGCTCCTGGTACAGGCCGATCACGTTGCCGGCCGGATCGCGAAACCGGGCGGTGATCTCGGGCGTGTCCACGCCGACCGGCTGGACGATCTCGCCGCCCCGCGCGACCACGGCCGCGATCGCCGCCGTCATGTCGTCGACCATGACGTACAGGAGCAGCCCCGGCTGCGTCGCCGCCGGCCGGCCCGTCACCCATGCGCCGCTGACCTGGCCGACGCCATCGTCGAAGGCGGTCGCGCCGTCGCCGCGCGTACGGATCTCCCAGCCGAAGGCCCCGGCGTAGAAGGCGGCCGACCGGGCGACGTCCAGGGCCGGGATCTCGACGTAACAGATCTTGCCGTTGCCGAGCGTCGGTGGCATGAGCCCTCCTCCCCGTGCGAGGCGCAACGCTATCGCATCGGCGGCGACGGCGGCCATAGACTCGGTCCGCCCATGATCGTCCACCTGCTCGACGGCACCTACGAGCTCTTTCGTCACTTCTACGGGATCCGGCGCGGCCGGGGCGAGGACCCGCCGTTCGGCGCGGTTGCGGGAGTGCTGTACACGGTCGCCCAGATGCTGGAGGGCGACGCGACGCACCTCGGGGTCGCGACGGACCACGTCATCGAGTCGTTCCGCAACGCGCTGTGGCCTGGCTACAAGACTGGCGAGGGAGTCGAGCCCGATCTGCTCGCGCAGTTTCCACTGCTCGAAGAAGCTCTCTCTGCGGCTGGCGTGACCGTATGGCCGATGGTCGAGTTTGAGGCGGACGATGCGCTGGCTGCCGGGGCGTCGGCCGCAACTCGCGATTCGCGCGTCGAACAGGTGATTATCTGCACACCCGACAAGGACCTTGCCCAATGCGTGCGAGGCACGCGCATTGTGCAGTTAAATCGGAGGACCGGCGTTACGCTCGACGAAGCCGGCGTGATTCAGAAGTTCGGTGTCGCTCCAGAGTCGATTCCCGATTACCTCGCGCTGGTCGGCGATACAGCCGACGGATATCCCGGACTCCAAGGCTGGGGAGCGAAATCGACAGCAGCGGTTCTCGCTAAGTTCAAACACATCGAACTGGTTCCAGAAGATTGGCGCGAGTGGCGGGTGAACGCTACTGGCGCGAGCGCTCTCGCTCACACGCTTTCCGATCAGCGGGAGCGCGCGCTGCTGTTCCGAATACTAGCGACGCTCCGCACCGATATCGACCTGTTCGACGATGTCGAAAAGTTGCGATGGAACGGTCCCACGCCTGCGTTCGCAGCTTTCGCCGAGCGATTCGACCAGGCGATCACGCAGAAGCG
>DATMNJ010000024.1:0-13111 GCA_035569175.1 Thermoanaerobaculia bacterium
GTCGTCGACGAGCACGGCGGCACGGCCGGCCTCGTGACGATCGAGGATGCGATCGAGGAGCTCCTCGGGCCCATCCAGGACGAATACGACGAGGAGCATCCCGGCTTCGTCGCCGCCGGCGAGCGGACCTACCTGCTCGAGGGCAGCCTCCGCCTCGACGATCTCGAGGACCAGTTCGGCATCCGCCTCCCGCGCGACGAGGCCGAGACGATCGCCGGGCACCTGATGCTGCGCTTCGGGCGAATCCCCCGGACGGGTGAGCGCTGGAAAGGCCGCTTTGCCGATTTCGTCATAGAAGACGCCACGCCGACGGCCGTCCGCAGGGTCCGCATGATCCTGCCCGCCGCCCCGGACAAGAGGGAGCCCCAGTGACCCAGGCCCGCACCGTCACGCTCATCCGCGGCGACGGCATCGGGCCCGAAGTCGCCGATGCCGTCGTCGCCATCCTGGCGGCAGCGGGCGCTCCGCTCTCCTTCGAGGAGGTCGTCGTCGGCCGCGAAGCCGAGAAGCGCGACGGCGATCCGCTTCCCCCTTCCGCCCTGGAGGCCATCCGGCGCACCCGGGTCGCCCTCAAGGGCCCCGTCGGCACGCCCATCGGCAAGGGCTTCCAGTCGGTCAACGTGCGCCTGCGCCAGGCCCTCGCGCTCTACGCGAACCTGCGCCCGGTCAAGAACGTCCCGTCCGTCGAGAGCCGCTTCCAGGGCGTGGACCTCGTCGTCGTCCGCGAGAACACCGAGGATCTCTACAGCGGCCTCGAGCACGTGGTCGTGCCGGGCGTCGTCGAGTCGCTCAAGATCATCACCGAGGTCGCCTCGACGCGCATCGCGCGGTTCGCCTTCGACTACGCGCGGTCCAACGGCCGCCGGCGCGTCACCGCCGTCCACAAGGCGAACATCATGAAGCTCTCCGACGGGCTCTTCCTCGACTGTTTCCGCAAAGTGGCCGAGGACTATCCCGACATCGCGGCGGACGACCGGATCGTGGACGCCCTCTGCATGCGCCTCGTCATGTCTCCCGAGACCTTCGACGTGCTGCTGCTCGAGAACCTGTACGGAGACATCGTGTCCGACCTGGCAGCCGGGCTGGTGGGGGGCCTCGGCGTGGTTCCCGGGGCGAACCTCGGAAAGGAAGCGGCGATCTTCGAGGCCGTCCACGGCACCGCGCCGGACATCGCCGGCCAGAACGTGGCCAACCCCACGGCCCTCGCCATGTCGGCCATCCTGATGCTGCGCCACCTCGGGCTGCCCGGCCATGCGGACCGGGTCGAAACGGCGTTGCTCTCGACGTTGAAGGCCGGGATCAAGACGCCGGACGTCGGCGGGACGGCGGGGACCAGGGAGTTCGCGAAGGCCGTGTCGGAGCGGCTGGACGGCTGAGGGTCAATACAACTCGAGCTTCGGAATCATCAGGGCCCGGACCGCGCAGTTTCCCGTCACCCTCGCCTGGCAGCCCAGGCGCCGCCCCTGGCCCATGTCGTACGCCATTTCCTGCTGATTGATCGGGGAGAGGCAATCGCCGCCGACGACGACCTCGACGCGGCAGGTCGAGCAGGTGCCGTTGCCGCCGCAGACGTGACTGATCTTGACGCCCAGATCCAGGGCGGCCTGCAGGACGGTGGTGCCTTCCGCGACCACGCCGGCTTTCCCCTCGTTGACGAACACGATCGTGGGCATGACAATCGCGGCCTTGCAAAATCAGGGTAGCACAGGCAATCCGCCCGGCCGCTTTCCGGGCGCACCGGACGAAGAGCTCTGGCCGGCCCGCTCGTTCGACCCGCAGGGCCGTTTTGGCCGGTGCGCGCCCCTCGAGGTCGAGATCGGCAGCGGAAAGGCCCGTTTCCTGGTCGATGCGGCGCGCGCCAACCCGGCTCACGATTACCTCGGCGTCGAGCGCTCTCTGTCGTACTACCGCCTCTGCCGTGAGCGCGTCGGGAGGTCCGCCCTTCCGAATGCCGCCATGCTCCGCGCCGACGGCCGGCTCTTCGTCGAGATGGCGCTGGCCCCGGACAGCGTCCACGCGTTGCACGTGTATTTCCCGGACCCCTGGCCGAAGAAGAAGCAGAGGAAGCGACGCCTGCTCGACGGCGTGTTCCTCGAGATCGCGGCCTCTCGCCTGGTCTCCGGCGGCCACCTGCGCATCGCTACGGACCACCCGGACTATGGCCAGGACCTCGAGACGCTGGTGGAAACCGTGGCCGCCTTCGAGCGCCTCGCCTGGGACGACCTGCCGCCGCCTCCTCCGACCAACTACGAGCTCAAGTACGCGAAGGAGGGACGGCGAATCTGGAGGTTCCTGCTGCGCCGGGCCGGCCGAGGCTAGGTGCCGTCGGCCGACGGCGGGAGCAGCACGATGCGCCGCAGGAAACGCACGAAGTACTCCGTCCCGGAAACGAGCGCGACCGCCACGACGAGCCAGAGCGCGATGCGCCCGGGTGTTGCGAACATCTGGTGCCGCAGGGCGAGAATGAGCAGGGATACCGCTCCGATCTGGGTCAGCATCTTGGCCTTGCCCCACGCCGACGCCGAGATCACGATCCCGCGACCCGAGGCGATCGAGCGCAGGCCGGACACCGCGAATTCCCGCCCGATCACCACGACGACCATCCAGGCCGGGGCGAGACCGAGCTCGACGAGCGAGATGAAGGCGGCCGAGATGAGCAGCTTGTCGGCGATCGGATCGAGCAGCGCCCCGAGCGTCGTGATCTCGCGCCGCCGCCGGGCGAGCCATCCGTCGAGGAAGTCGGTGGCGACCGCGGTCAGGAAGATCAGGAGGCCAACCGTCTCCCGCCCGTCGAACTTCGTCAGCAGCACGACGACGAGAAAGGGTACGAGAAAGATTCGCAGCAGCGTCAGCGCGTTGGGAAGGTTGATCTTCAAGGTCGTCCCGTTCAACTATAGCGTCTCCCGGGCCCGGGGCGGATTTGCGCGTTCCCGCATAATAGGAGCGTGAACGTCCCCTGCCCGACCCACTCCGGCCGGCGCGCCCACAAGAGCTGTCACTTCTGCCGAAAGGCGATCTGCCGGCTGTGCGAAGTGCGGATGCGGGGGCACCTCTACTGCTCCGAGAAATGCGCCCGCGACGCCGGCCGACATGCCGCCTGGCGGCGGGTCCGCGACGTCCTGGCCGCCCGGGTTCCGGCGCGTGCCGCCGTCGCCGCCGTCCTCCTCGCGACAGCCGCTCCGGTCACCCTCGCACTGCGGACGGTCCGCGAGCTCGATGGCCTGAACGTCTCCTCGCCCCTCGCCCGGCCCCGCCGCGATGCCCCGACTGCGCGCCTGGACGCCATCGTCGCAACGCCCACCGGCCTGCGCCTGACGGGCAGCTCGTCGTCGGGCGCCGCGGTCTTCCTCTTCTCCGGCTCCCGCTTCGTCGGAGCCGCCCCGGTGGAGGACGGGCACTTCCAATTCGACGGCGTACGGGAGAAGGGACCGTTCCGCGTCGGCGCCATGCCGCTGTCCTCTGCCCTTGCGTATGCGCCGCCCAGGCCGGCGCCGGCGCCGAGCCCGGTCGCCGTCGTCGGGCTGCCCGCGACCCCACTCTCCCGCGCCACCCCTCCGGCCCTTCGGCGCCCGACGACCCCGCCGGTGCTCGCGGCCGCTCCCCCGCCCGTGCCCGCGCCGCAGGGCGGAGTCCCCCCGGACCTGACCCGCGGCCCCGGCGATCGGCGCGACATCCTGGTCTCCTTCGACGGAGGCTCCTCGGACCGCGGCGCCTCGGCCATTCTCGACGCCCTCGCCGCGCGCGGCATCCGCACCACGATCTTTCTCACCGGCGAATTCATCCGCCGGTATCCGGACATTGCCCGGCGCATCGCCGCGGACGGCCACGAGGTCGGCAACCATACCGACACTCACCCTCACCTCACCACGTACGCCTCGGACAGCCGGCAGGTCACGCGGCTCGGCGTCGACCGCGCCTTTCTCGCGGGAGAGCTCGCGCGCACCGCGCGCCTCTACCGCGAGGCCACGGGCCGGACCATGGCGCCCCTCTGGCGCGCGCCCTTCGGCGAGCACAACGCCGAGATCCGGCGCTGGGCGGCCGAGCAGGGCTACTGGCACGTCGGCTGGACGGGAGGGCGTTCGGGCCTAGACGGCCTCGATTGGGTTTCCGATCCGCGGTCGCGCGCGTACCAGCCCGCCGACCGGCTGCTCGCGCGCCTGGTGGCGCACGCCGAGAACGGAGGCATCGTGCTCCTCCACCTCGGCAGCGATCGCGAGGAGCCGGTGGCCTCGCGCATCGGCTTTCTCTTCGACGGCCTGAAGGCGCGCGGCTTCCGCTTCGCCCGGGCCACCGAATTCCTGTCCCGCGAAGGCTTCGACGAGGCGAAGCTCGCCGCCTTCCGCATCCCGTCCGCCTCGGGCGTGACGCAATGACGATCGCGTTCGGAACCGACGGCTGGCGAGGCGTCATCGCGGAGGACTGCACGTTTGCCGAAATCCGGCGCATCGCGACCGCGACGGCCCGGTTCTACCTGGGGGACGGGGGACCCGGGGACCGCACGCGCATCGTCGTCGGCCACGATCCACGGTTCCTCTCCCCCGAGTTCGCCCGCGCCTGTGCCGAGGTCTTTGCCGACGCCGGCATCGACGTGCTCCTTTCCGACCGCCCGATCCCGACGCCCGCGGTCTCGTTTCACGTGCGGCGTCTCGGCCTCAAGGGCGGCGTTGCGATCACGGCCAGCCACAATCCGGGCAAGTACAACGGCTTCAAGGTCAAGGCACACTTCGGCGGCAGCGCTCCTCCGTCGAGCTACGCCGCGATCGCGGCCGAAGCGGACCAGCCGCTCCCAGGCGCCCTCCGGCCGGGGAGGATCGAGGTCGCGGACCTCGCGGGCGAGTACCGCGATCGGCTCGCCGCGCTCGTGGACGTGGCCGCGATGCGGACCGCGAAGCTGTCGGTTCTCGAAGATGCCATGCACGGCGCCGCCGGGACCCTCTTCACCGACATCCTGTCCGGCGGCACGCTTCGGGCCGCCCCCTTTCGGACGGGGCGCGATCCGCTGTTCGGAGGCGTGCACCCCGAGCCCATCGGCGCGAATCTCGCGGCGACGTCCGAGCGCGTCCGGCGCGAGGGATTCGACCTCGCCGTGGCCCAGGACGGCGACGCCGACCGGCTGGGCGTCCTCGACGCGGAGGGGCGGTTCGTGTCGCCGCACCAGGTGCTGGCCCTCCTGCTGCTGCACGTCTTTCGCAACCGCGGCGTCCGGGGCGGCATCGCGAAGACGTTTTCCACGTCCTTCCAGGTGGACCGGATCGCGCGGGTTCTCGGCGCGCCGCTGATCGAGACGGGGATCGGATTCAAGTACGTCGCCGAGCTCATGAATCGTGGAGAGGCCGTCGCGGGCGGCGAGGAGAGCGGAGGTTACGCCTTCGCGTTTCATCTTCCCGAACGCGATGGCGTGCTTTCCGCCCTCCTGCTCGTCGAAAGCCTCGCGACGACCGGCCGCACTCTCGGCCACGCGCTCGCCGACCTGGCCTCAGAGTTCGGAAGCTTCGCCTACGGCCGCCGGGACGTCTCCCTGCCCGTTTCGACCGTCCGACGCTACGTCGAGGACGTCCGGTCGCACGCGCCCGCGGCGGTCGCTGGCGAGAGGGTGACGGCCGTCCAGGATCGGGACGGCGTCAAGTACATCCTCGGTGAACGGGGCTGGCTGCTGCACCGGCTGTCGGGCACGGAGCCGCTGGTCCGGCTCTATTGCGAGCACGAGGACGCACACAAGATGGAGGAGATCCTGGCCGACGCCGAGGGGCGCCTGCAGCGGTTCGTCGCGGGCCGCTAGACCCCCGTCGGCCGACCGGTCCCCGATCTTGCGGCTAGCTGCGCCTCTGGTCTACCGGCCGATCCTGGTCCGAAGCCCGCCGCCTCGGCCGCGGAGGTTCCGTGAGCACCACGCCCTCCCCTTCGAAGCGAATCTTCGGCGGGCTGGCGATGTCGGGTTGCATGACCTCCTCGAGGAAGTCGTCATCGAGGACCGAGGGCACGAGCTCTCCGCTCCACGCGACGAGGTCGCGCGAGGAGATCGAGAGCGGGAACGCCGACGACACTTCGTGGGCGAGGACCGGGCCGCCCACGGAGAAGACGACGCTGCCCCGCCCGTGCACCTTGAGCAAGTCCACGCGGCGGTTGCGCCGGAAATCCTGGATGGCGTCGAGCCGGAAGGTCAGCCCGTGGTCGAGGGCGAGCACGCGGCTGCCTTCGACGACCAGCGTCTGGCCGTTCAGGTCGCGCCGATAGGCGCGGCGTCCCGGGTCGTTGACGAGGAGCGTGCCCACGCCGATGCAGCGCAGCAGCCTCTCGAGCGTCGTCCCGCGAAACGCGGATTCCGGTGCAAAACGCATCTTGCCGCTGTACCAGGCCACGCAGCCCTTGCGGACGAAGACCGTTCCCCGCGAGGAGACTTCGAGGCCGCCCTCGTGCCGGACCTTGAAGAGCGGACGGGGTTGCGCCGCGGCCACGGCCGAAGCGGGCACGACGGCCGCCGGGACGGGCGCCGGCGGGCTGGCCTCGAGCGAGGCCTCCGGAAACGGCGGCTCGTCCTCCGGGCGCTCCGAGGGACTCGCCTCTCCCGGCGCGGGCTTGAGGGACGGCGCCGTGTCCGAAGGGATCGGCCGCGGCGCTCCTTCGCGTCCGGGCCGGCGCAGCGCCTCCTCGACCTCGGCGACGCGGCGCCGCGCGCCGGCAACGCGCAGGTGCTCGAGAGCGAGGCCGAGCTTGCCGCGATTCTGGTAGAGGAGGCCGAGGTAGAGGTGGCTGCGCGCGTGCCCGGGCGCAAGCTCGATGGCCGCCCGCAGCTCCTTCTCCGCCTCCGCCAGCCGTCCCGACTTGAAGAGAATCAGCCCCAGGTTCGAGCGCAGGACCTCCGAGGACGGATTGTCGACGATCAGGGCCCGCGCGGCGCTGGCCGCTTCGTCGTAGCGACCGCGCTTGAATTCGAGCAGCGACACCAGGTTCAGGACGTCCTCGTCCTGCGGCCGGAGGGCGCGGGCCTGCTCGAGCTCGGTCCAGGCATCCTCGAGGCTGCCCGCGCGCACGCTGCGGCGAGCCCGGTTCAGATGCAGCAGGAACAACCCCTGGTCGACGGGGGGAAGGCCGGCGGCGCGCGACATGGCGCCCCCGCTATCCGAGACGCCGCGGCGCGGGGCGAGCCTTCGTCGTGAGCGTCACGCGATTGGTGCGCGCATCGCGGACCCACTGGACCGGACGACCCTCCGCGGCGGGAATGCCCCGGAACGTCTCGGCCGCAGGTTTGCCGAATCCGCCGCCGAGGGTGGACTTGCCGTAGTACGCGGCCAGCGCCTTGCGCACGTAGAGCTGCGTCTCGGCATAGGGCGGCACGCCCGCATATCGGTCGACCGCCGCCTCTCCGGCGTTGTAGGCCGCGAGCGACTTGACCAGGTCGCCCGCGTAGTAGGTCATGAGGCGCGACAGCTGCCGCGTCCCGGCGACGATGTTCTGCTTCGGGTCATGCACGTCGCTGACGCCGTGTTCGGCGGCCACTTCGGGCATGAGCTGCATCAGGCCCCGGGCGCCCTTCTTGGAGATCGCGGCCGGGTTGAAGTCGGACTCGATGAGCATCACCGACTTGATCAGCTTGGGGTCGACGGAGTTCTCGCGCGCGGCGGCCGCGATCAGATCGTCGTAGGCCGAGGCCTTGCGCATCCTCGCGGCGAGCCAGGACTCGCTTGCCCCGAGATTGGCGGGGCCGTCGTTGAAGATCACGTGCCGTCCGTTGCGCACGACGACGCGCACCTGCGCCGAAGCCGCGGCGGCCGCGGCGGCGAGAATCCCCGCGAGGACGAAAGCCCGCATCTTCATGGAGTTCGAACGACCATTATAGCGCCCGAGGCCGCGGCGGCAACCTCCGCGGCCCGGAGCCCCGGGCCCGTTCGTGCCTGTGACGCAGGACACCGAACGGGGTCAGGACGCCGCGAGCTGGGGGGGCTCCGCGAGCAGGTCCCGCACGGCTTCGGCGGCGGCCTTCAGGCCCGCCGGCAGCTCGGCCTCGCTCTTTCCGCCCGCCTGGGCCAGATCGGGCTTGCCGCCGCCGCTGCCGCCGAGCGCCTTGCCGACGCGCGCGGCGATCCGGGACGCCGGAAGCCTCTTCGTCAGGTCGGGGGTCACCGCGACGATCACGGAGGTCTTTCCGTCCCCGACCGTGCCGACCACGACGACGCCGCTCTTCAACTTCGACCGCAGCGTGTCGGAGAGATTGCGCAGCTCCGGGATCGAGAGCCCTTCGACGACGCGCGTGACGATCGGCACGCCGCCCACCTCGAGGCGCTCGCCGCCGCCGCCCGAATCCCCCGAGGCGAGCTTCAACTTGAGCGACGCGATCTCGCGCTCGAGCGCCTTGACCTTCAGCTCCCGCTCGTCCCAACGGGATGCCAGTGCCGCGCGGGGAACCTGCGCCGCGCCGGAGAGGGCCGAGAGGATCTGCTCGTCCTCGCCAAGCAGCTCCACGGCTCCGAGCGAGGTGACGGCCTCGAGGCGCCTCTGCCCCTGGGCGATCCCGCGGTCCGACACGATCTTGAACGCTCCGATCTCGCCGGTGCGCGGCACGTGGCAGCCGCCGCAGAGCTCGGTCGAAAACCCCGGCACCTCGACGACCCGCACGCGCTCGCCGTACTTCTCGCCGAAGAACATGTCCGCGCCCCTGCGGCGGGCATCGTCCATCGGCATGACCTCCTTGGAGACGGCCAGGTCGCGCAGGATCTCCTCGTTGACGAGCCGCTCGATCTCGGCGACCTGCGCCGGCGTCGTGGCGGCTGAGGAGGCGTAGTCGAACCGCAGCTTGTCGGGCCCGACGTAGGAGCCCATCTGCCGCGCAGTGGGCCCGAGCACGCGTCGCAGCGCCGCGTGCAGCAGGTGCGTTCCCGTGTGGTTGGCCTGCGTCCGGCGGCGCGTCCATTCGGGAATCGCCATGTCCACGGCGTGCCCGAGCTGCAGGCGCCCGGCGGTCACGAGAACGCGGTGGGCGATGAGGCCGGGAACCGGTTTCTGCACGTCCGTGACGTCTGCCTGGCCGCCTCCCCAGGTCAGGTTGCCCGTGTCGGCGACCTGGCCTCCCCCTTCCGGATAGAAGACCGTGCGATCCACGACGACGTCGCCGGTCTCGCCCTGCGCCAGCACCGAGGCCTCCTTGCCGTCCTTGACGATGCCGAGGACGCGCGCCCCGGACAGCGCGACGAAGTCCTGCTCCGGATACCCGCGGAAGACCGAGTGTTCGGCGGGCAACTCGAGGCGCTCGTACACCGAGGCGTCGGCCGCCGTAAATCTCTGTGACGCGCGCGAGGTGGCGCGCTGGCGCCCCATCGCCTCTTCGAATCCCGCCCGGTCCACCGCCACGCCCTCGTCGCCAGCGATCTCCTCGATGACGTCGAGCGGGATGCCATAGGTGTCGTAAAAGCGAAACACGGTGTCGCCCGAGAGGGCCGTCGCGCCCTCCCGCCGCAGCCTCTCGATGCCCTCGCCGACGCGGTCGGCGCCCTCCGAGAGGGTCCGGCCAAACCGCTCTTCCTCGGGAGCGATCACGCCGGCGGCCGTCTGCTCCACCGCGGCCGTCTGAGCGGGCTCGAAGTACACGCCGGCGAAGCCTTCGACGACGGTCGGAACCAGGCGATGGAGGAACGGTTTGTCGAGGCCGAGGCGCCGGCCGTAGCGCATCGCCCGCCGGAGAATCCGGCGCAGGACGTAGCCGCGGCCCTCGTTGGAGGGCAGTGCCCCGTCGGCCACGAGCATCGTGGCGGCGCGGACGTGGTCCGCGATCACGCGGAAGGGAGCGTCCTCCGGAGCCATGCCGCCCCGGTAGTTCTGCGCCGAGAGCTCCTCGACCCGGGCCAGGATCCGCGCAAACAGGTCGGTGTCGAAGTTGTTGTTGACGCCCTGGAGGATCGCCGCGAGACGCTCGAGGCCGGCGCCCGTGTCCACGGAGGGGCGGGGCAGCGGCGTGAGCTTGCCCGACGCATCCCGTTCGTACTGCATGAAGACGAGGTTCCAGATCTCGAGCGTGTCGTCGCCCGGCCCGTTGACGAGGGCCGCGGTGTTGGCGGCCGGATCTGCGCCGCGGTAGTAGTGGAGCTCCGAGCACGGGCCGCAGGGACCGGTCTCCCCCATCGCCCAGAAGTTCTCCTTCTCCCCGAACCGCAGGATCCGCGCCGCGGGCAGGTGGCGCTCCCAGAGCTTCGCCGCTTCGTCGTCGTCCGTGTACACCGTGGCCCAGAGCCGCGCCGGGTCGAGACCGTAGCCCTTTTCCGGGTCCGTGATGAGCTCCCAGGCGAACCGGATCGCGTCGTCCTTGAAGTAGTCGCCGAAGGAGAAGTTGCCCAGCATCTCGAAGAAGGTCTGGTGGCGCCCGGTATAGCCGACGTTGTCCAGATCGTTGTGCTTGCCGCCGGCGCGGACGCACTTTTGGGACGTGGCCGCGCGCGAGTAGTCCCGCTTCTCGCGCCCGGTAAAGACGTCCTTGAACTGGTTCATCCCGGCGTTGGTGAAGAGGAGCGTCGGGTCCTCGGCCGGGATCAGGGACGACGAGGGCACGCGGCGGTGCCGTCGCTCCTCGAAGAAGCGCAGAAATCGCTCGCGGACCTCAGTCGACTTCATACCAGCCCCGGATGATCTCAGAAATCCGAGCCGCCGGAAAACCGCGGCGGGTCAGCGCGTCGAAGACGCGGCGGCGGCGCAGGGAGGGCTCGAGGTTCGCTCTTGCCTTCCACAGCCTCTCGAACGCGTGCCGCAGGGCCTCGCCTTCGAGCTCGGCGCCGCCCTCGGCCTCGAACGCCGCGGCGATCGTTTCCTTGGCGATGCCGCGAGCCTTCAGTTCCCGCTCCACCCGGGACCGCCCGTAGCGCGCGCCCCGCAGGCGAACCGCCGACCGGGCCGCGGCCAGGTCGTCGAGCAGGCCGGCGCGTTCGAGCCGCTCGAGGGCTCCGGTGACGGCCTCGGCGGTGAAGCCCCGATCGGCCAGCGTCTGCGCGAGCTCGCTCGACCCGCGGGGCCGCACCGCAAGCAGGCGCAGGGCCCGCTCGTAGGCCGCTGCGGCGGACCCGGGCTCGGCCGGGGCCTTGCTGGCGTGTCGCGTGCGGTCTAACGCCCGGGCGGCTGGTTGGAGAAGTCGAAGGGCGACTCCTCCTGGAGCGCGTTGAAGTCGGACGGCGCTTCGAGCGAAGCGTCCATCTCTTCTCGGGCGAGGTCGGACGTGGACTGGATGCCCTGGATCTTGAGCTTGAACTCGTTCGGGTTGGTCGAGCGCTTCAACGCTTCCTCGAGCGTGATGAGACCCGACTTGTAGAGGCTGTAGAGCGACTGGTCGAAGGTCTGCATGCCGTACTGCGACGTGCCCTGCTGGATGGCGTCCTTGATGTATTTCGTCTTTTCCTTGTTCTCGATGCACTCGCGCACGTAGTTCGTGCGGATCAGAATCTCGGCGGCGGGAACGCGGCCGAGGCCGTCGGCGCGCGGCATCAGGCGCAGCGAGATGACGGCCTTCAGAACGGCGCCGAGCTGAAGGCGAATCTGTTTCTGCTGGTGCGGCGGAAAGACGGAGATGATGCGGTTGATCGTCTCCGTGGCGTCGAGGGTGTGCAGCGTCGAGAACACGAGGTGGCCCGTCTCGGAGGCCGTCAGAGCGGTCTCGATGGTCTCGTAGTCCCGCATTTCACCCACGAGGATGACGTCCGGGTCCTGGCGCAGGGCGCTGCGCAGCGCCACCGAGAACCCCTTCGTGTCGACGTCGACCTCGCGCTGGTTGACGAGCGACTTCTTGTCGCGATGCAGGAACTCGATCGGGTCCTCGACCGTCATGATGTGCTCGTCGCGCGTGGCGTTGATGTGGTCGATCATCGCGGCCAGGGTCGTGGACTTGCCCGAACCGGTCGTTCCCGTGCAGAGCACGAGGCCGCGCTGTTCCATGCAGATCTTCTCGAGGACGGGCGGCAGCAGCAGGTCCTTGATGGACAGGATGCGCGCCGGAATGACGCGCAGGACGAGCCCCACGGTGCCCCGCTGCTGAAAGATGTTGCAGCGGAAGCGGCCGAGGTTGGGAACGTTGTACGAGATGTCGATCTCGAAGTTGTTCTTGAACTTCTCCTTTTGCCGCGCCGACATGATGGAGAAGGCCATCGCAATCGTGTCTTCTTGCATCAGGCGGCGCATGTCCGAGAGCGGGATGAGCGCGCCATCGATGCGAATGACCGGAAAAGCGCCAACCTTCAAGTGCAGATCGGACGCCTTCCGCTCGACGGCAATCTTCAGCAGATCGTTGATATGCATGGTCTTATTTTTCCTCGGTTGGGGGCTAGAGTACGCTCGTTGCCCGACGAAGGGAAGCCGCCAGGTCTCGGCACTCTCCCCTCCGCCGAAGCCCGTGGCCTTGTCCGTCCCTCCCGTAACGTATTGACCCCGCAGCCGATAGTTGGCGGCGGCGGCTGGCCCCTCAGCGGACGGCAGCCTCGACGGGCATCGGGGTGAGCCAGCCGTACCGGTCCTCGGCGTCGCCGTGGATCACGGCGAAGAATTCCCTCTGGAGCCGCTCGGTGATCGGGCCCCGGCGGCCCGCGCCGACCACGATCCGGTCGACCGACCGGATGGGCGTGACCTCCGCCGCCGTGCCTGTGAAGAAGATCTCGTCGGCGATGTAGAGCATTTCGCGGGCGATCTGCTGCTCGACGACCGTGTACCCGGCATCCCGGGCGAGGCGCATGATCGAGTCGCGCGTGATCCCGGGCAGGATCGTTCCCGCCAGCGGTGGCGTGAGAATCCTTCCACCGTAGACGAGGAAGATGTTCTCGCCGCTGCCCTCCGAGATCCGGCCGGCGTTGTCCAGCGCGATCCCCTCGGTGAACCCGTTGGTGATCGCCTCCATCTTGATGAGGGCCGAGTTGAGGTAGTTGCCGGTGGCCTTCGCCATGGCCGGAAAGGTGTTGGGAGCCATGCGATTCCAGGAGGAGACGCACACGTCCACGCCACCCTCGATCGCCTCGTCGCCGAGGTACTTGCCCCAGCGCCACGTGGCGATCATCACGTCCACCGGACTGTTGAACGGGTTGACGCCGAGCGCGCCGAGACCGCGGTAGACCACCGGCCGGATGTAGCACTCCTCGTAGCCGTTGGCGCG